>NZ_CAXQBR010000111.1 GCF_964222135.1 Euzebya sp. | reverse complement strand
GTTTCCGCGGAAACGCGTCCGGCTGCTGACGATGCCGGATCCGGTCCCCGCACGACCACGTCCTACGGTGCCCGGCAGGCCGATGCGCTCGTCTCCATCGCGGAGTCGTTCCTCGACGGCGACCCAGCCGACACCTCGGGCGGGGACCGCTGGCAGCTCACGGTGCACGCGCCGGCGGAGGCCCTCACCGACGCCACGACGGCCGCCACAACGGACGACGCACCGGTCCGCCGAGAAGCCGCGCACCTCCACCACGGCCCCGTCATCCCGGACGCCGTCCTGGCCCGCATCGCCTGTGATGCCAGCCTGGTCGCGATGACCCACGATCCCGACGGCAACCCCGTCGGTGTGGGACGGAAGACGCGTCTCATCCCACGACGTCTCCGGCGGATGTTGATGCGACGTGATGGCGGGTGTCGGTTCCCGGGTTGCGAGCGCACCCGCTGGCTGGACGGCCATCACATCTGGCACTGGGTGGACGGCGGCCCGACCGAGCTCGAGAACCTCTTGCTCCTGTGCCGCGCCTGCCACACCACCGTCCACGCCCAAGAGTTGACGATCACCATGGACCTCGACCGGCACTGGGTCTTCACCCGACCCGATGGGACGCGGGTCGGTCAGGTCGATCCCCTCCCGCGAGCCAGCGTGGTCCACCACCCGGACATCGACGAGCGCGCCGCGCTCTCGGCATGGGACGGCAGCCGGCTCGACCTCGCCGCAGCGATCGACGGCTTCGGTGGGCAGCGACCGTCACCACCAGTGGGGCGGCCGAGCGATGCCGGCCGCGTTTCCGCGGAAACCGTCACGGCGCTGGCTGCGTAGCGGAGGACGGACGTCGGCCGGTCATCCGAGGAAGTCGTCCACGTCATCGGTCGGTGCGAGCACGCGTCCACGCCGCACGCACCAGACCTCAGCATCCTGAGCGGCGACCGCCACGGGCTCGGGGACGTGGTCTCCGGCGACCGCTGCCAGGACCGGGGTCTCGACCAATCGGGCCAGGAGATCTGCGCGCTCACGGGCTCGACGGACGTCGTGGCGCGCCACCGTCATCGAGACCTCGAGGACGACGTGGACCGGCTCACCGGTGTCCCGCAGGCGTCCGCGGAACACCGCGTCTGCGACCATCAGCGACTCGGCCTCGAGTTGGGTGATCCGCTCGTCGAGTTGGGCGTCGTCCACCATGACGGCCAACGCCTGGCTGTCGATGAGCTCCAGCCGTCGAGCGAGGCGGAGCAGGTAGGCGGGACCACGTTCGCGGTAACGACGCTCGAGGTCGTGCCCGGCGAACTCGCCCATGCGGTCGACCAGACCCGCGCTGACGTCCAGCAGCCCGGCGACCGTGGAGGCGAGCTCGCTCATCTGCGCCGCGAGCTGCGCGACGCGCTTCGACAACTCGTCCAGACGAGCTTCGGTGCGGGCCTGGGCCTGGGCGAGTTCTTCGACGCGCGCCTCGGTGCGGGCCTGGGCCTGGGCGAGTTCCTCGACGCGCGCCTCGGTACGGGTCTGCGCGTGGGCGAGTTCCTCGACGCGTTGCCCCAGGCGATCGAGGCGGTCCTCGGTGCGGCCCTGGGCGTCAGCCAGCCGCTTGAGCGCTCCGAGAAGGTCGACGTCGGCGATGCCCAAGGCCTCGCGGAGCGCAGACCGCTGCGCCGGGTCCTGCGCCAGCGCCCGGACCAACGCGGAGACGTCGATGGCCATGGATCCAGGCTACGCCCGCGGAGTTCGGCCTGGAACCGCTCGTCCACAGAACCCGTCTCCGGATGTGGCGACGCCCCTCGCGGCACAGTGCGGGGGGCGTCGTGGTGCGGCCTGGGTGGCCGCGGGGCTTGGGTTCTCAGGCGGTGGCGGCGAGGCGGTCGGCCAACGGTGTGGGGGTGGCGGTGAGGCGGTCGCCTGCGGTGGAGTTGGTGGCGACGGCGGCGTAGTAGGCGGCCTTCTTCTTGGCGAGCCGGCCGGCCGGTCGGGGTTCGGCGGGGAGCATGTCGGGGTCGAGGTTGGCGGTGATCCCGGCGTGGAGCAGGGCG
>NZ_CAXQBR010000110.1 GCF_964222135.1 Euzebya sp. | reverse complement strand
CGCGCGGCGTCGGCTGCGGCGAGGGTCTCCAGATCGCCGACAAGGCGGGTGAGCCGGACGATCTCGTCGTGGAGGGAGGCGAGCGCGGCGTCGTCGGGTTGGGTGACGCCGTCGAGGAGGGCTTCGGTCTCCCCGTGGAGGATTGCCAGGGGTGTGCGGAGCTCGTGGGCGATGTCGGCGACCATCTGCCGGTGCGCCCGTGCGGTGGTCTCCAGGCGATCGGCCATATCGTCGAAGGTGTGGGCAAGCACGCCCAACTCGCCGGGCGCAGCCACGTCTGCCCTGGCGGTGGTGTTCCCGGCGGCGAGCCTGGATGCGGCGTCGGTCAAGGCGGTGACCGGTCGGGTCAGTCGACGAGCCACGACCACCGCGACGCCGAGGGCGACGGCTGTGGCCAGGAGTGTGCCGATCACCGCGGTGCGCCACAGCGCGGAGCGCAGCTGATCCGTCGGTCCGCCGTGCGCGGTGGGGAACGTCAGCGACACGGTCCCGACCCCCTCCCCGTCGACGACCACGTCGGCCGTGAACGGGCGGCCGCGCGGCTGCTCGACGGTGGCCACTCCGTGCATGGCCGCCATCATCTCCGCCAACTGGTCGGTGGGCGCGGCGACCACCTCACCGTCGGGGCCGGTGACGACCAGGCGGGCTTCGGCGCTGGCGGCGACCGCGGCGGTGGTGTCGAGGTCGGCGTCGGTCCAGCCGCCTGCGTCGGCGTGGGCGCGGGCGGCTGCAGCCGCTGCGGAGTCGGTCGCGATGCGGTGCTCGCGGTCGAGCAGCTGTCGTGTCTCGGCGTCGGTGGCGACGACGATCAGCACCGCCAGGACCACGACGGCGGCGATGGCGACGGTGACGAACGCCGCGGCCAGGCGCAGCGCGAGGGAACCCCGGCGACTAGCGGGGGTCACGGGACAATCCGAAGCGGTAGCCGACGCCGACCACGGTGGTCACCAGCTGCGGGTTGGTCGCATCGCGTTCGATCTTCCGGCGGAGGTTCTTCACGTGGCTGTCGACGGTGCGCTCGTACCCGTCGAACTCATGTCCCCTGATCCGGTTGATCAACTCGAAGCGGCTGAAGACCCGACCGGGAGACGCGGACAGGGCGGTGAGGAGGGTCCACTCGGTCGGGGTGAGCTCCACGACGGCGTCGTCGACGACCACTTCGCGTCGGTCGACGTCGATGACGACCCGTCCCTCACCGAAGCTGGTGGTGGTGTCGCCGTCCGCTGCACCTGAGCGGCGCAGGATGGCCTGCACCCGGAGGACGAGCTCCCGTGGGCTGAACGGCTTGGTCAGGTAGTCGTCGGCCCCGAGCTCGAGCCCCGCGATCCGGTCGGCCTCGCCAGCTTTGGCCGTGAGGATCAGGATCGGCGTGGCCGACGTGCGGCGGACCTCCGCGGCCACGGTCCCCCCGGCGATGTCCGGCAGGCCGAGGTCCAGGACGATCAGGTCGGGGGAGGCTTCGGCGTGGAGGGTCAGCGCCTCGGCGCCCGACCCGGTCGACACCACCAGCAGCCCGGCGCGCTCGAGGTAGCTGCGCACCAGGTTGCGGATCTTCGACTCGTCCTCGACCAGCAGCACGGTGGATGCCATCACCCACGAGCATCCCGCGCCGCTGCCGTCCCTGCACGTGGCGCAGACCGAAGACACCGCGGCTGCGCCGCATCTCCACACCTTCTCCACACCGCACGCCGACAGTGCCGGCATGCACAAGAACCACCTCATCGGCTGTGGCGTCGGGATCGCCATCGCGCTCGCGGTCGTGGCGCTGTCCGGTGGCGCCGCGGGCAGCATCGGCGTCCTCGCAGCTGTGCTGATATGCCCCATCGTCATGGGCGGCGCTCTGTGGTGGCTGGCCCGGCCTGACGCCACCACCCGACCCGAACCCGCCCGACCGGCGCGCCCTCGGACCGACACCGACACCGCCGACACCCTGGAGCGGCTCCGATGATCACCGAACCGGACACCGTTCCCGACGACGCGAGATCATCATCGGCTCGCCTGCGCGTCATCGCGGGTCTCGTGGCGCTGGTGACGGTGGTCGCCGTCGGGATCGTGTTGACGACCGGGCTGACTGCCGTCGTCGACCCTCCGACCTCGGCCACCGCTGCGGCGCCCATGGCCCGCATCTCCCCTGACGGGGTGCTGGACCTCACCAGCGTCGACGACGCGATGGCCGAGCGGTACCGCCACGCCGCTGAGCACACCGACGCCTACGACCACGTCCGCTGCTACTGCGGTTGTGAGGCGGCGTTCGACCACACCAAGCTGACCGACTGCTTCGTCCGGGCCGACGGGGGCTGGGAAGCCCACGGAGCCGGATGTGGCATCTGCATCGCCGAAGCCGACGCCGTCCGCGACCACCTCGACGCCGGCACCCCCCTCCCCGACATCGTCGAGGACATCGACGACCGCTTCGGACCCTCCA
>NZ_CAXQBR010000109.1 GCF_964222135.1 Euzebya sp. | reverse complement strand
TCTGTCACCTTCGTTCCGGAGGGCGAGACGAAGGTGACAGACCCCGGTCATCGGGAGGCGGGCCACGGTGTCGGTCGGGCCGGGTCCCCCGGTCCCCGGAAGGCGGGGTGGGCTAGTGGTCTTCGTCCTCGACCAGCTCGACGAGCACGCCACCGGTGCCCTTGGGGTGGACGAAGGCGACGGTGTGGCCGCCACCTCCCGGGCGGGGCTGCTCGTCGATCAGCCGCACGCCCTCGTCGCGCAGGTGGTCGAGCTGGCCGGCCACCGAGTCCACGCCGAAGCCCACGTGGTGCAGGCCCGGGCCGTTCTTCGCCAGGTACTTCCCGACCGGCGAGTCCTCCCGCGTGGCCGCGAGGAGCTGGATGTAGACCCCGCCGACGTTGAGCATGGCCTCCTCGACGCCGTCGGACTCGACGACCTCGCGGTACTCCGGCGTCAGCCCGAACGCGCGCTCGTAGAAGGCGAGGGACTCGTCGAGGTCCTCCACGGCGATGGCGATCTGATCGATGCGGGTGACGGTCACTGCGGGCTCCTCCGGGTCGGTCGTGGGCCCATCCTCACCGGCTGCACCGTGTGGGGGCAAAGCCGGCCCCTCAGCTGATCCGGCCCAGCTGGTCGCCGCCGGCGGGGCCCCCGGGTCACCGCCCCCTCACCCGCGCCGGCGCCAGTACCCCGTCATGCGCGTCCGGTCGGCGGCCATGCCGCGCTCGTGGCGGAGGTGGTGGCGCACGGCCGCGATCTGGCGGGTCTCGGCGGCCCCGAACGCGTACAGCCCGTCGAGGTCGAGGTCCAGGCCGCGGACCGCGTCGACCAGCCCGGTCCCGGTCCCAGCCGGCTCGCCGTCCCGGAACACCCAGCTGACCTCCACCCCGGGCCGGGCGGGCAGGTCCACCGCGTGCGAGGGGGCGGCAGCCTCGACGACGACGGTGGCCGTCCACCCCTCGTCCAGCTGCTCGAGGATCGTGGCGATGGCGGGGAGCCCGGTCTCGTCGCCCACCAGCAGCACCGACCGGGTCCCGGCCGGCGGGTCGTACGTGGACCGCGGCCCCCACAGCGCGACCGGATCGCCGACCCCGACCTCGGCTGCCCACCCGCCGACCCCCTCGTCGTGGCCGTGCAGGACGACCCACAGGTCCATCTCGTCCGCCTCGGGTCGCCAGCGGCGGACGGTGTAGTAGGCCGCCGGCGGGTGGTCGGCGACGGGTGCCTCCTGCAGCTGCGCCATCGTGAACCCGGGCGTGACCGGCCCGCCACCCGGCGCTGCGGTGATCAGGTACAGGAACTGGTCCGGCGCGATGGGCGCGAACCCCTCCAGACCCCCGCGCACGGTCAGCTCGCGCATCCCCGGGGTCAGGTCCCGCACGGCGGAGACGGTCGTGACGAAGGTGGCCAGGTCCTGGGTGCTGGCCAGCTCCTCCTCGATGCTGGTCAGGGGGACGCGCTCGCCCACCGCGGTCCGCGTTCGCGCGATCAAGCCGAACACGTCGGCGCGCACGGCGTCGACGTCGGGTCGCTCGGCGTCGAAGGGCAGCCGGACCGGTCCGTGCACCCCGTCGGTGCGCCGCACCCACAGGTCGAGGCCGTGCGGGTCGACGCCGGCGATCTCGGCTGAGTGCACCTCGGAGGGGGAGAAGCCCGCCCCGAGGGCCATCAGGCCCACCGTGTCGGCGTGGTCGCCGTTGAAGTGGTCGGCGACCTCCGCCAGGACCGCGGCCGACTCCTGGTCGAAGCCGGTGACGCGGATCTCGATGGCGGGGACGGGCGGGGCGACGTCGCGGGACATGCAGGGCACCTGTCGAACAGAGGTAAGGGTACCTTAACCTACCGCCGCGTCGACCGGCCCCGCAAGCCGACCGGCCGGGCGAGGACGCCCGCGGCGTCAGGCGCTGGCCACGACCTCCGCCGCGAGGTGGTAGCGGCCGAGGGACGGGATCACGTAGGCGCCGGCGACGACGGGCTTGACCGCGGCGAGCAGCTCCTGGGCGATCCGGACGCCCTCGGCGGGCGCATCCTCCCCGGCGGCCTCCAACCGCGCGAAGATCCGCTCGGGGATCGTGATGCCGGGCACCTCGTTGTGCATGAACTTCGCCTGTCGCGTGCTGAACAGGGGGATGATGCCGATGAGCACGGGGAGAGTGAAGTCGCGGTCGTGCCGACGGGCGTAGGCGGCGTGGAAGCGCTCGATCCGCTCGGGTTCGAACACCGCCTGGCCGAGGGCGAAGTGGGCTCCGCCGGCCTCCTTGCGCTCGAGGACGTCGAGCTCGTGCTCGAGGTCGTCGGCGCACATGTTGACCGCGCAGCCGACGGTGAAGCTGGTCGGTCCGCCGATGGAGCTGCCGGACAGGTCCTCCCCGGCGTTCATCGAGCCGGCGATGGTCCCGATCAGCGCCGAGGGGGCGATGTCCACGTCGTCGCCGGCGTGCGGGAAGTCGCCGATCCGGGTCGGGTCGCCCATCGTGACGAAGAGGTTCCGCAGGCCCATGGCGTGGACAGCCAGCAGGTCCCCCTGGATGCGCAGGAGGTTCCGCCCGCGGGTGGGGAAGTGCAGGATCGTCTCGAGCCCGACCTCGGCCTGCAGAGCCTGGCCGACCGCCCACGGGCTCATGCGCATGCGGGCTGCGGGGCTGTCGGCCACGTCGAGGAGGTGGGCGCCCGCGTCGCGCAGGAGCGCGGCGCTCTCGAGCACCGGCCCGAAGTCGTGGCTGCGCGGCGGCGTGACCTCCACGGTCGTGGTGAACCGGCCCTCGGCCAGGCGGGCGGCCAGCTCGGTCGGCCGTGCCGTGGCGGCGGCCTCGGCCACCGCCGGCGGCTCCACGACGTGTGCCGGGGGCAGCTCCACGATCGCGGTCGGGTGGTCGAGCTCGCGGCGCATCGCCCGGACGTGGTCCGGGGTCGTCCCGCAGCACCCCCCGACCAGGGCGGCGCCCAGCTCGCGGAGGACGGCGACGGACTCGGCGAAGTAGGCGGGGCTGGCCCGGAAGATCATCCGGCCACCGACGCGCTCGGCGTAGCCGGCGTTCGGCTGGGCGGCGATCAGCGCATCGGGGGCGGACTGGCGCATCGCGGCCACGACCCGGCGGGTCTGGGCGGGCCCTCCGGAGCAGTTGACGCCGATGACGTCCGCGCCAGCGTCGAGGAGCTCGCGGGCGACCCGGCCCGGCAGGTAGCCGAGCAGCGTGCGGTCGTCCCGACCGAAGGTCATGTGGGCGACGACGGGTGTGCCGGGAGCTGCCTTCCGGGCGGCCTCGATCGCGGCGGTCAGCTCGCCGTGGTCGGTGAAGGTCTCGAACGCCAGGAGGTCCACGCCGGCGAGGGAGGTTATCTGCTGGGCGAAGACGTCCCGCGCGATCCCGCGGTCGAGCCGGCCGTAGGGCTGGACCCGGTCCCCGAGCGGCCCGACCGCACCCGCCACGAGCACGCCCCCGTGCGCATCGGCGACCGCGCGGGCCACGTCGACGCCGGCGCGGTTCAGCGCCTCCACGTCGTCCGCGCGGCCAAGCACCCGTGCGTTGGCCGCGAACGTGTTGGTCGTGATCAGCTCCGCACCCGCGTCCACGTAGTCGCGGTGCACCTGGGCGACGACCTCGGGCGCGGTCAGGTTCAGCTCCTCGAACCCGCCCTCCAGGGCCTGCTCGATGCGCGCCTGCAGCAGCGTCCCCATCGCCCCGTCGGCGAGCAGCGGGGTCGTGCGCGACCGGAGGTCCTCGACGAACTGGTCGGCCACGTCAGCTCCGCGACCCGGACACGGGCGCGCGGCCCTCCCACGACCGGACCTCCGCGGCCATGTCGGCCTCCGTGGCCTTGCCGCGGTCGATGCGCTCCTGCCGGGTGGCCCAGCGCAGGAACAGCGTGGCGATGATGATCCACAGCACGATCCCCCCACCGATCTTCATCGTCAGCCCCGCGATGCGCTGGTCGGCGACGATGTCGTAGCCGAGCCAGACGGGCGGGGCGAGCTCGTAGAGCCCGAAGAGGGGGAGGGTGGCGAAGGTCAGGAACGACGCCGGCACGGTCGGGACGATCGACTGGCCGAAGAGGAAGACCTCGCGGGCGGGGTCGCCGAGCCGCGGGATCTCCTCGAGCTTGCCGATGACCGGCCACCACATGATCAGGCCGCCGAGCAGCCACAGCATGTCCAGCCCGAACGATCCGGCCTGCCAGACCTTGAGGGTGTCGACGACGGGTGGGAGGTGGGTGACGACCAGCACGACGTTCGCGATGGCTAGAGCGAACGGCCAGCGGGTCACCAGACGGGTGGCCCGCAGCACCCAGCTGTTGGTCGTCAGCAGGCGCCGCCACATCCACTGGGGGGTGCCGATGATCAGCAGGGGGGCGACCAGGAGCGTGTAGACGAGGTACCGCAGCATGCCGACGCTCAGCAGGTAGCCCGCGCCGAGCGGACCGAGGGGCCACTCCGACACCGCGACCAACCCGAGGACGGCGCCGAAGAACGCGGCGTCCTGCCGGCCGGAGCGGACGGCGCCGTCGGGCGCCCAGCGACGCCAGGCCAGCTCGCGCAGCCCGATGACTGCGCTGGCGAGGAGCCACACGCCGATGAGGGGGCGGTAGGTCCAGGTCCACGGCTGGCCTGCGCTGCCGGAGCACCACCAGGAGACGGTCATGTGAGCGTGCCCTCTACGAGGTCGGGGAGGTCTGCGATCCAGTGTGACGTGCGCACGCCGAAGGGGTACTGGAACTCCGCGGGGCCGTCGGGCCCGAACGCCAGGACCTGGCCGGGGTGCCCCACGGTGTAGTACTCGCCGCTGTCGGGATCGCCCTCCAGCACCGCCTGCGGCAGGCCGAGGTCGTCGGCCAGCGCGTCCAGCGCCTCACGCGAGCCCGTGGCGCCGGTGAAGCCGGGGTCGAAGGCGTCGAGGAACGTCCGGAGCACCTCCGGGGAGTCCCGGTCCGGGTCCACGGAGATGAAGACCACGTCCAGGTCCCGGCCGGCCCGCAGGCCCGTCTCGTCGAGCGCCCGGGCGATCGCCGCCATGTGGACCGGGCAGATGTCCGGGCAGCTGGTGTAGCCCATGAACACGAGCGCCGGCTTGCCGGCCGTCGCCTCGGCCAGGTCGAAGGGCTCGCCGTCGGTGCCCACGAGGTCGGTGTGGGGCCGCGGCACGGGCTCGGCGAGCGCCTGCCGCGCCAAGCCCGTCCCGGCGGTGTCGATGGGCTGGGGCAGCTGGGCGGTCGTGGACGACGGCGTGCACGCCGCGAGCACGAGCACGAGCGCGCAGGCGGCCAGCAGTCGGGGGGCGGTCATGGCCCGCCCCAGTCTGTCGCTCCGCGCCACCCGTGCCGCCGGCGGTCAGCCCGCGTCGAGGAGGTCGGTCGCCGGGACCTCCACCGACACCGCCTCGTCGCCGAAGTGGAGGGTCAGCTCGAGGGTGTCACCCACCGCGCGCGGCTCGGGATCGATCAGCATGATGTGGTCGCCGCCCTCGGTGAGCGTCGCCGTCCCGCCGGCCGGGATCACCAGCTCGTCGGCCATCGACATCGTCACCGCCCCGTCCTCGCCGATGGCGGTGTGGTGCAGCACCACCTCGGTCGCCGCGTCGCTCGACACGCCGGTGAGGACCACGTCGTCATCACCGTCGTTGGTGATGTCGAGGTACACCGCGGCGGTGCTGGTGCCCGCCACGACCGGGCTGCGGGCGTCGGTCACCGACACGTCGAGACCACCACCGGAGCCGCCGCAGCCGGCGAGCGCGAGGGTCGTCGACATGAGGAGGGCGAGGGCGCGGAGGGGGGTGAGGTGTCGCATGGCCAGGGAGCGGTCGGTCGCGGGGTCGACCCGTCAGCCTACGTCGGGGGATCGGTGCGCGGCGCGGGGAGGCTGGTGCACGATCCGGACCTCCCTCGCATGACGGCGAGGATCTGCGCGATCCGCCGGTCGTCGCCCGATCACCGCGCCGCACCCGTGGCAGCCGACGGCTCGAACGCCGGGGTCGCATCGAACGCGGCGCGACGCGACGCGCGCCGGAGGGCGCCCAGCACGGCCGGCCCGACGAGGAGGATCGCGACCGCGTTGGTGATCGCCCGCCCGGTGTCCCAGCCGAGCGACGAGGTGGCGACCGTGTAGAGGACGAAGCGGTGGAGGTTCTCGAGCACCGCCGCACCCGGCACGTAGGACAGGGCGGTGTCGCCGCCGAGGATGAAGGGCCAGAAGGCGAGGTTCATGCAGAACCCGTAGGCGAAGGCGCTGATGGCGCCGTAGAGCGCCAGCAGCGCGAGCTCGAGACGCCCGCGGAGGCGTGGTCCGGGCAGCAGGCCCGCACCCATGCCGACCCAGGCAGATGCCAGCATCTGGAACGGCAGCCAGGGTCCGACGCCGCCGGTCAGCAGGGCGGAGGCGAACAGCGTGGTGCACCCCAGCACGAACCCGGCACCCGGGCCGAGGACCCGCCCGGCCAGCACCAGCAGGAAGAAGACGAGCTCGATCCCGGCCGTCCCCGCCCCGAGGGGCCGGAGGACCGCCCCGAGTGCCGACAGGACGCCGATGAGCGCGAGCGACTTGGTGTCCATGCCCCCCTCGGTCAGCTCGACGAGCACCACCGCGAGCAGGACGGGGAGCAGCGCGACGAACACGAACGGAGCGTCGGTGTCGTGGGCGAACCCCGGTGGCGGGTCGATGAGCAGCGGCCAGCAGAACATGACCAGGCCGGCGAGGGACGCCAGGGCGAGCACCAGCGCCGACCGGGGGCGGATGCCGATCACGGCTCCGCCACCGCCCCCGCGAGCGCGTTCCGCACCTCGTCGACGGTCAGCCAGCCGCCGGGCGCGAGGACCTTCGCGACCTGCGGGGCGAAGGCGGGGGAGGCGACGACGACGTCCGCGGTCGGCCCGTCCGCGACCAGGTCGCCCTGGGCGAGGACCACGACCCGGTCGCAGGCGCTGGCGACGAACTCGACGTCGTGGGTGCTCACGACCACGGCCGCCCTGTCGGCGGCGAGTCGGCGGAGCACGGCGGTCAGGCGCTGCTTGGCGCGCTGGTCCAGCCCTCGGGTGGGCTCGTCGAGGAGCACCACCCGGGGCTCGGCGGTGAGCTGCACCGCCAGGGCGAGGGCGAGTCGCTGCCCCTCGGACAGGTCCCGCGGGTGGGTGTCGCCGGCGATCGCGCCGACGAGGCCGTCGAGCAGCGCCCGGCACGAGCCCGAGGGGGCGTCGGACTCGTCGTCGGCCTGGGCGCACTCGGCGTCGACGGTCGACAGGTACAGGAGGTCCGAGGGCGTCTGGGGGACCAGGCCGACGAGTCGCCGCGCGCCTCGCGGGTCGAGGCCGGCAGGGTCCTGGCCGGCGACCACCACCTGCCCGCCGTCGCGGCGCCCGCTGCCCTGCAGCGCCCACAGCAGGGAGGACTTCCCCGACCCGTTCCGGCCCATCAGCGCGACGACCTGGCCGGCGTGCAGGTCGAGGTCGACGTCGCGGACGGCGGGGGTGGCGCCGTACCGGACGTGCAGCCCTCGGGCGGTCAGGAGCGGCCCGACGGCGGGGAGGGGCGGGGCGCTCGGCGTGGGGAGGGCCTGCAACCGGTCACGCAACGGCCCGGCGGCCCGACGGGCGTCGCGGACCGACAGGGGGAGCGGCGACCACCCGGCCAGCCGTCCCAGCTGGACGACGGGCGGGGCGACGGCTGCGGTCGCCATCGCCGCGGCGGGCGCGTCCGCGGTGACGGTCCGGTCCGCGTGGACCTCGACGACGGTGTCGGCGTACTGGATGATGCGCTCCAGGCGGTGCTCGGCCACCACCGCGGTCACCCCGAGGTCGTGGACGAGGCGCGTGATGGCGGCGAGGACCTCCTCGGCGGCCGTCGGGTCCAGGGCGGAGGTGGGCTCGTCCAGCACCAGGACCCGGGGGTGGGCGGTCAGCACGGCGCCGATCGCGACCCGCTGCTGCTGCCCGCCGGACAGCGTCCGCAGCGCCCGGTCGCGCAGGTCGGCCACGCCGAGCAGGTCGAGGACCTCCTCGACGCGCTTCCGCATGACCTCGGGAGCCAGGCCGAGCTGCTCCATCGTGAACGCGAGCTCCTGCTCGACGGTGTCGGTCACGAAGCCCGCCGCCGGGTCCTGGGGGACGACGCCGACGACGTCGGCGAGGTCGCGGGGCTTGACCGCGGCGGTGTCGTGCCCGGCGACCTCGACGCGGCCGGACAGCAGCCCGCCGGTGAAGTGCGGCACCTGCCCGTTGATCGCGCCGAGCAGCGTCGACTTGCCCGCGCCGGTCGGCCCCACGACCAGGCAGAGCTCGCCCTCGGGGATCTCGAGGTCGACGTCGCGCAGCGCCGGCGCGGTGGCCCCGGGGTAGGTGATCGTGACGGAGGAGAAGCGGATCACCGCCGGCTCACCGCCTCGGGCGGCGGGGCGACGACCGCCGCGAGCAGCGCCGCGACGACTCCGGCGCCCGCCAGGGTCGGCAGCTCGGGCCACGTGAGCGGCGGGACGGGCGGGTACACGGCCGCGGGGGACCACTGCCCGGCGAGGACCACGGCCGCCCCGGCCACCACCCCGAGCACGGCCACGCCGACCTCGGGGGCGGCCCAGCGGTCGGGTCGGTGGACGGTCCGCCCGACGCGCCGCCCCGCGAGGATCGTGCCGGCGGCGGCGAGCAGGGTCCCGAGGACCAGCATCGGGCTGCCGAGCGCCCGGGGGGCCGTGCCGTCGAGGAGGCCGTAGAGGCCGATGCAGAGGCCGCAGACGCCGGCGAGCAGCAGGCCGGCCGTCAGGGTGCGCTGCCGGAGCGGGACGTGCCGTGATCGCCCGTAGCCGCGAGCGTCCATCGCGGCGGCGAGGGCGATCGACCGGTCGAGGGCGTCCTCGAGGACGGGCATCAGGGTCGCGCCGAGCGGGCGCAGGCCCCGGACGTTCCCGCCCCGCAGTCGTCGGGCCCGCCGCACGCGGCCGATGCTGGTCACCAGCTGCGGGGCCACGGTGAGCGCCACGACCACCGTCGACCCGATCTCGTGCAGGGCGGCGGGCAGGTGGGTCAGCAGCCGCTTGGGGTCGGCGAGGAGGTTGGCCGCGCCCACGGCCACCAGGAGCGTGGCCAGGCGCAGGCCGTCCTGCAGGGCCGCCACCAGCCCCTCGGCCGACACCGGCCCGCCCAACCTGATGCCGGCGGCCACGTCGGGGAGCGGCAGCTCGGGGAGGGTGAAGAGGACCGTGGGGCCGACGTCGGCCCCGAGCACCACGCGGAACGCGACGCGGAGGACCACCACGGTCGCGGCGAGCAGGAGGTAGGTCCGCAGGCCCAGGGCCCAGGGGGCGGCCGGCCGGCGGGCGGCGACGACGGTCAGCACGACCGCCAGGATCAGGGCGAGGAGCAGCAGGTTGGTCGTCCGGCTCGCCGCCGTGGCGAGCCCGAGCGCCCAGAGCCACCAGGCCGCGGGGTGCAGCGGGCGAGCCGGACGGGTCCGCACGTCAGCCCTGCCGCCGACGCCAGGCGACGACGCTGGCCGTGCCGACGACGGTGGTGAGCAGACCCGCGCCCACGATGGTCGACGTCGGCGGGCCGTCGGCGTCGTCGGCGGCCACCGCGAGCGTGGCCTCCCGGTCGTCGGGGGCCTGGGTGGCCGGGATCCGGTCGGTGGGGGAGGGACGGGCCGTCGGGTCCTCGGTGCCGTCGGCCTGGGCCAGCGGCGTCGTGGGCGTGTCCTCCGGCATGGTGATGCGTGCCGACGGTGTGGGGCGCGGGGTGGCGGACGGCGGCTCCGCGGCCGGGTCGTCGTCGCGCCCGCCCGCCCCGGCATCGACGGCGTCGTCGGCTCCCGCGTCCGCATCTGCGGCCGGCGGTGGCGGCGGTGGCGGTGGCGGTGGTGGCGGTGGGGGCGGGGGCGGCGCAGGTGGGGGATCCGGCGCGGCCGGCCCGGGCACCTGGGGTGCCTCGGCCTGCTCGGGGTCGTCACCACCCGGCGCAGGGGGTGGCGGCGTCCGCGGCGGTTGGGCGGTCGTCGGACCGGTCGTCGCGGCCCCTCCGGCGGTCGAGAAAGCCCACCCCTCGACGCTGCCCGGCGGCGGGGTGCGCGAGGCCGCCCCGACGTCGGAGTACGTCCACGTGCCCCCGCGCTCGGCGTGCCAGTAGGCCCAGTAGGCATCCGGCGGCGGCGTGTCCACGCACGTCTGGTCCGCCGGACGGCCCTCGAGGGTGCACACGAAGCCCGGCTGGCTGGTCACCTGCCGGACGGCGATGCCCGCCCGGGACAACGCGTCGAAGCCGGACGACACCGGTCCCGGCGCGCAGCGGACGATCGTGTCACCGCCGAGGTCGCGGAAGTCGACGACGACCGTGACCCCCGCGTCGTCGGTGCAGGGGCCTGCGGTCGGCTGGGCCGTCGCGCCCGTCGCCCCGACGAGGCCGCTGCCGAGCAGGCACGCGACGAGCCACAGCGTGCAGGCGGCCGTGCGCATGGGGCGCGTCGGGAGACCCACCACCCCGGTGGGTCTCCCGGCACGCCGCTGGGATGTCACGCGGGCTCGCCCACCTCGCACCCGTCGAGCGACGCGCCGGCCTGCGCGCCGACGCCGGTCGTGACCGCCGCCTCACCGCCCAGGAGCACCGCGGCGTCGAGGGACCCGGTGGTGCACAGGTAGTCACCGACCGCCGGCGCCAGCGTGCCGGTCGGGGTCAGCAGCAGCGGCGCGCCCAGGCTTGCCAGGTGCGCGCCGCCCGCCAGGGCGTCTGCGAAGGCGTCGCTGCGGGCGATGCCCACGGCGCCCGGCTGGTCGAAGAACGTCCGGGCGACGGCCACTGACGTCTCCTCGCGCGAGGCGCCGACCACAGGGGTCGCCTCCGGGTGCGCGGTGGCGGCCGGCCCGCCGACGGCGTAGGCGGTGGCGTCGGGGTTCGCGGCCAGGTACTCGGTGACCGCCGGGTGCGGCGTCCCGTCGCCGGTCAGCAGGACGGCCCCGTCACCGGTGACGGCGGCGGCCGTGCCCGCGGCGAGGGCGTCGGGGAACGCGAACCCGGTGGTGATGAGCAGGGTGGAGGGGTCGCCCAGCGCCTCGGCGACGGCTATCGCGGTCGTGACGCGGTCCGCGCCGGCCCGGCGCTGGACGTCGTAGCCGAGGTCCGCCACCTGCTGCACGACCGCCTCGTCGATGGCCGCGGACCCGCCGAGGACGTCCACGCGGCCGCCCGGGGGCAGCACGCGCTGGATCTCCGCGGCGACGTCGGCGGCCAGCGCGTCGGACGGGGTCAGCAGCAGCGGACCGTCGACGGCCACGGCGAGCGGGGTGCCGGCGAGGGCGTCCGCGAACTCGTCGGCGCGGGCCAGGACCACGCCGCCGGCCCCGCCGTCGGGGGTGCTGGCGCGGCTGATGGCGATGGCGGTCGCGAGGCGGGTGTCACCGGCCAGGCGGGTGACCGACGCCGGCAGCGTCGGAGCCGGCGCGGGGACCGTCGGGGGGCTTCCGTCGCTGTAGGCCCACCCCTCCACCTCGCCGGGGGGGGGGTCGGTGTCGCGGGCCCCGACCTGCCGGGTGGTCCAGGTGCCGTCGGCGGCCCCGGCGAAGTAGGACCAGAAGCTGCCCTCGAAGGGCTGGTCGCAGGCCAGCTCCGGGAAGCCGTCGATCGCGCAGACGTAGGGCCCGAAGTCGGTGTCCTGGGTGATGATCTCGAAGCCCGCGGCCTCGAGCGCCGCCAGGCCGTCGGCGGGGTCCTCCTCGGCGCAGCCCTGCCGGACGCCCGCGTCGAAGGCGGTCAGGTCGACGAAGACGGTGACGCCGGCGCCGGGCTCGCAGGGGGCGCCGACCGGGTCGGGTGCCGGTGCGGGGGCCATGGCCCAGAACGCCGGCGCGCCGAAGGCGAGGATGCCCTGGCTGGTGGCGAGGAACAGCGATCCGTCCGCGTCGCCGCGGAAGCGGATGGCCCCCGCGTCGTCCTCGCCGGCGGGGATCTGCAGGCCCGCGACGTAGGCGGCCGCGTCGTCGGCGGCTCCGGCCTGCCCGGCTGCGCGCAGGGCCTGGGCGGCGAGCCCGGTCGAGTTGGCGTTCCCGGCCAGGCTGCCGTCGTCGGCCTGCTGGTCGAGGAGCCAGGCGACGGACGCCTCGCGGGCGGCCTCGCCAGCCGGGTCGACGCCCAGCGCCTGGACGGCCACGGCGGTGGTGTCGACGTCCGCGTCGTCGACGTCGGTGCCACCGGCCTCGCACGAGGACGCCGTGTCGGGGACGGGCCCGAACGGGAAGCCGCCCTCCGGGCAGGCCTGTGCCGCGAGCCACTCGACCGTCGTGGCGGGGGCACCGCCATCGGTGGTGGCCAGCGCCATGACGGCCAGGGACTGGGTGAAGACCGAGGCGTCCGCGATCCGGCCGGCATCGGCCCCGTCGGCCTGCTCGAGGTCGCGCAGCGCGGCCTCGAGGTCGGTGCCGCCGACGTCGCCGCCGTCCCCGCCGGCGACCTCCACGGCGAGGAGGGCCTTGGCCAGCGTGCCCTCGTCCTCACCGCCCGCGTCGACGTAGGCGGTGACCGCGGCCTCGAGGTCGGCCGCGGCCGCGTCGACGGTCGGGGGTGCCGCCTCCGCGCCGGTCAGGGCGAAGATCAGGTCGGCGAGCGCGCCTCCGCCGGTCACGGCCCCGCCCTCGTACTGCCCGACGAGCCAGTCGCCGGCGGCAGCCTCCGCGGCGTCGAGGTCGGCCTGCTGCCAGCCGGCCCGCGCGGTCGTCGCACCCGCGGCGGGCGCGAGGGCGAGTAGGAGCACGGCGCCCATGAGGAGGGCGAGGAGACGGCGGGGTGTGGGTGCCGGGGGGCGGTCCTGCATCGGGGATCCTTGGGGGGTGGGTCCCGGCGGGCCCGACCGCCGGCCGCCCCAGGTGGGCAGCACCGGCTGTGAGCTCCGGCCGCAGACCACGACGGTGGAGGGTCTCGCCGCTCCACCCGGGTCTTCCGGCTCGCACCCGGTCACCCGGATGCCCACGGCTGCGGGTCAGCGCCGGCATCTGACCGGCTTCCCCCAGTGGCGGAGCGATCGTGCGCGGTGCGCACGACGTCGTGGACGTTAGCCAATGGCACCGCGGGGTTCAACTCGGCCGCGTGGACGTCGACGCCGCTACCTACGACCGCGGTCGCCGCCACGGCCACGCCGATGCCGCCGAGCGCGCCGCCTGGTCCGGTGCGCTCGACCGGTTCCTGCCCACAGCACCCGCCCGCGTGCTCGACGTGGGTGCGGGCACCGGCTTCGTGTCGCTGCTCGCCGCCTCGCTCGGCCACCACGTCACCGCCGTCGACCTCTCACCGAGGATGCTCGACCGACTCCGTGCGCGGGCCGCCGAGGCGGGTGCGGACATCGAGGTCGTCGAGGGGCGGGCGGACGAACCCCCGTCCGGCCCCTTCGACGCCGTGGTCGAACGCCACGTGTTGTGGACGATGCCCGATCCAGCCGCGGCCCTCCGCGCCTGGCGGGCCGCAGCACCCCATGGCGTCCTGGTGCTGCTCGAGAGCCTGTGGGGCGACGCCGATCCCGGCCAAGCGCTGCTGAACCGAGGCCGGTCGCTGCTCTCGAGGGCACGTGGGGACGCGCCGGACCACCACGGCGACTACGCGTGCTCGGGTCCGGCTGCCCCTTCGCCGTCGTGGCCCGGTCCTCATGACGCCCGCCACTCCGGAGGTGATGACCTCGGACGTCCACGCTGCCGACGGCGCGGACACGGGCATCGTGCCCGAGCGGACGAGCGAGTGGTCGGTGGCCGCCGAGATCCTGCGGCGCGACGGGGCGGCGATCGTCGAGGGCTGCCCGACCGAGCCCGCGTCGCTGGTGCACGCCGCCGCCCGCCTGCTCGGCACGGACCTCCGCAGGGTCGAGCCGGTGCGCCGCGCCGAGGGCGACGGCGACGGCGTGCTCGGCCCGCACACCGACGGGGCGACCGTCACGTACCGCACCCGCTCGGGTGCGATGTCCTGGCGGGTGCCCGATGACGACGTGCTGCTGCAGCTCTGCGCGGTGCCCGCGCCCGAGGGTGGGCACTCGGTGCTGCTCGACGGCTATGCGCTGGTCGACGAGGTGCAGGTGACCCGGCCGGCGCTGGGCGCGTTCCTGACCGACGTGGACCTCGACTACCTGGGCGGCTACGACGGTCGCCAGCGCGGCGCCAACGAGCACCCCTTCGTCGGTCGGACCGTGGAGCACACGCGGGCCGGTCGGCGGATCGTGACGGTCTCGGACCTGGCCACGCCGCTGCCGCGCCACCCGGACCGCGACACCCAGGCGGCGCAGCTTGACGAGTGGCTGGACGTCGTCGGAGCGGCCTTCGCCGCCGCGCCCCGGTTCCTCCTGGGCGAGGGGGACCTGCTGTGCGTCGACAACTACCGGGTGGTCCACGGCCGCGACGCCTACCGGGGCCAGCGCCTGCTGCACGTCATGACCGCCCGCTCCGCGCACGCCGCCTGACGGAGTCCGGCATGGACCTGACCCCACTCGATGACGATCGGATGGCCGACCCTGCCGCGCTCGACGACGTGCTCAGCGGGGACGTCAGTGGTGACGACGTGGTCCCGGACGACGACCTGGTCCCCGACGACGACCTGGGCCACGGTCGCGCACGGCGGCGCACGCTGCGGTGGACCCTCGGCCTGTCGGTCCTGCTCGGCGTGATCGTCGTGCTCGGGGTGGGGATCGGCGCGGTCGCGGTCGCGCCAGCCGTCGTGGCGCGCATCATCGGCCACCACCTGGTCGGGATCCCCGAGGTCGTGACCTGGACCGCCCCCGAGGACGCGATCGTCTGGGACGTCCGCCTGCCGAGGGTGCTCCTCGGCGCCGCCGTCGGTGCCGGCCTGGCGGTCACGGGTGCGGCGCTCCAGGCGATGGTCCGCAACATGCTGGCCGACCCCTACCTCCTCGGGGTCACGTCCGGCGCGTCGACGGGTGCGGCGGCGGCGATCCTCTTCGGCGTCGGGGCGGCGCTCGGCGAGCACGCCCTGTCCGCCAGCGCGTTCCTCGGGGCCCTGGCCGCCTCCGTCGGCGTGTACCTCATCGCCCGCATCGGTGGCCGCGTGACGTCCCTCCGGCTGCTGCTGTCGGGTGTGGCCGTCGGATACGCGCTGTACGCGGCCACGAGCTTCCTGATCTTCGCGGCCTCCTCCGCCGAGGGCGCACGATCGGTGCTGTTCTGGCTCCTGGGCTTCCTCGGTCTCGCGGACTGGTCCCTCGCCCTCGCGGCCACCGTCGGTGTGGTCGCGGCCACCGCGGCCCTGCTGACGACCTGGGGGCCACGGCTCGACGCGCTCGCGATCGGGGACGAGACCGCCCACGTGCTCGGCATCGACCCCGCGCGCTTCCGCGTCCGGCTGCTGGTGCTCGTCGCCCTCTGCATCGGCGTCGTCGTCGCCGCGTCGGGGGGGATCGGCTTCGTCGGCCTGGTCATCCCCCACCTGGCCCGCCGGCTGGTGGGTGGCGCGCACCAGCGGGTCATCCCGGTCGCCGCCCTCCTCGGCGCGACGTTCCTGACCGTCGCGGATGTCGTCGCCCGAACTGCCCTCGCACCCCGCGAGCTGCCGATCGGGATCATCACCGCCCTCGTCGGAGCCCCCTTCCTGCTCGTCCTCGTCCGCCGCTTGCACGCGGCCGCCACCTGAACCCGGAGACCCGCATGCCAGCTCCCCATCGCCCGTCCACCCCGCGCCCGTCCTCGGCCTGGACCCTCCTCGTCGGCGTCCTCGCGCTCCTCGCCGCCTGCGGCGGGGACGGCGGGGCGTCCGACCCCGCCACCGACGGCGCCGGGGCGGCGACTGGACCGGTCAGCATCGAGAACTGCGGCGAGCAGGTCGAGTTCGCGTCGCCGCCCGGACGGGTCGTCGTGCTGGCCCGTGCCGAGACGTTCGCGCTGATGGTCGACCTGGGCGTCGCCGACCGCGTCGTGGCGCGCGCCGGTGCGTTCCCCGACGTGTACTTCGACGCCGAGGGCCAAGCCGCCGTCGACGCCGCGGAGTCCCTCGGCGAGGACCTCGACGAGTCGGGGCACCTGCAGATCTCCCAGGAGGCGATCCTGGCAACCGACCCGGACCTCGTCGTCGGCGTCCCCGACGGGATCGACCGCGACGGTCTCGAGGACCAGGGCATCACCGTCCTGGACCAGCCCGCGAACTGCCCCGAGGGCATCGAGGAGGTCTCCTACGACGCGATCTACGACTACGTCGACGCGTACGGGAGCCTGTTCGGCGTGGAGGATCGAGCCCGTGAGGTGGTCGGGGAGCTGCAGGACCGGATCGCCGCCGCTGAGGCGATGGCCTCCGAGGCCGGCGAGGAGCGGACTGCGGCGATCCTCTACCCGACGGTCGGGGGAGGGACGACCTACGCGTACGGCACCCTCAGCATGTCGCACCGCCAGATCGAGTCCGCGGGCTTCACGAACGTCTTCGGCGACACCGACGAACGGGTCTTCGAGGTGACCGCTGAGGAGCTGATCGCCCGCGACCCCGACGTGCTCCTGCTGCTCCACGTCGATGGGGGGCCCGGCCCGGTGGAGGACGCCGTGGTCCAGCTCCCGGGCGCCGACGGCATCACCGCGGTCCGCGACGGGGCGGTGATGGCCCAGCTGTTCAGCTTCAGCGAGTACCTCAGCCCGCTCATCGTCGATGGGCTCGAGCGGATCGTGGAGACCCTGGTCCTCGGCGAGGGCGGATGATCACCGCGTCCGGTCTGCAGCACGCCTACGGCGGGACGCCGGCGCTCCAGGACGTCGACCTCCACGCCCCTGACGGGGCCGTCACCGGGTTGATCGGTCCCAACGGCAGCGGCAAGACCACCCTGCTGCGCCTGCTGTACGGCGTGCTCCGCCCGGCGGGGGGATCGGTGGCCGTCGACGGTCACGCCCTCGCCGACCTGCGCCCCCGCGACATCGCCAGCCGGATGGCCGTGGTGGTGCAGGAGGCCCCCGGCGACCTGCCGCTGACGGTCGCCGAGACGGTCCTGCTCGGTCGGTCTCCGCACCTCTCGGACTTCCAGCGCCCGGACCGCGACGACCACCGCATCGCCGCGGCGGCCCTCCGACGGGTCGGGGTGCGGCCGCTCGCCGACCGGACCTTCGCCAGCCTCTCCGGGGGGGAGCGCCAGCGCGTCCTGATCGCGCGGGCGCTGGCCCAGCAGGCCGACCACCTGCTCCTCGACGAGCCCACGAACCACCTCGACATCCGCTACCAGCACGAGATCCTCGATCTCATCACGCGGCTCGGCGGGACGACCGTCATCGTGTTGCACGACCTCAACCTCGCGGCCCGCTACTGCGACCACGTGGTGCTGCTCGACCGCGGACGCGTGGCCGCCAGCGGCGCGCCCGAGAACGTGCTGTCGCCAGAGGTGCTCCAGCCCGTCTACGGCATCGGCGTCCGCCGGACCACGTTCGACGGCGAGCTCCAGCTCCTCTTCCGGCCCCTCAGGACATCAGACCGACGCGAGCTCGCGAGCGACGCGACGGGCTGACGCGGCGTGGCCCCCGGCCGGTGCTTGCGTGTGGTGCTCCGACGTGTCTAGCGTCGCCCATCCGCGACGGACGGGGAGGAGGCAGGCGGCCGAGGTCGCCACCCGACACATGCACCTGCTGCGCTCGACAGCTGGTTCGCCGGTGGGCACGACCGGGGCGGTGAGGCGTGCGGGGTGATCCGCTCCCACCCGCCGCGCCTTGGGTCACCGGCGTCGGGTCCCTCCCCATTGGCGATCCCGGGCATGCGATCGACTTCGTGGCCGCCCACTGCCCCGAGGTGCCGTTCTGGCCGCAGCTGCCGGTGCGCAGCCCCGCGGAGGGGATGATCCGCCAGACGCTCGGCGTGGTCGACGACCTCCTCGTCGCGAGGGAGGGGGGGCGCCTGCGCATCGCCCCGGGCGCGCGGGACGAGCTGCTGGACCAGCTGCACGACGCCGAACCGGCCATCCTCCCGGCCGAGGCAGCCGGCTTCGCGCCCTTCGTCCGCGCCCTGCGCCGCGGCGACCTGCCGCGTGCGCGGGCGGTCAAGGGGCAGCTCACCGGCCCGTCCACCATCGCGTGGGCGATCGAGGTCGAGGACGGTCCCGCCCTGGCCGACGCCGCGCTCGTGCGGGCGATCACGCACCGGGTCACCCGGCGCGCCACCTGGCAGGCAGAGGTCCTGGGCAGCCATGGACCGCCCGTGCTGATCGTCGTCGACGAGCCGGTCCTCGGCCTCGTCCGGGTTGAGGACCCGGTGGACCCGCCGCTCGAGGTGGTGCTCGCGGCCATCGCGCGGACGGGCGCGACCGCGGGGGTGCACAGCTGCGCCACCGGCGGGGGGGATCTGCCGCTCGGGCCGTCCGCGACCCTCTTCAGCCTGGACCTGCACAGTCGCGGGCACCGGCTGCCCCGCGAGGTCGCCCGACGGTGGCGGGACGGTGCGGTGCTCGCGGCGGGACTCGTGCCCACGGCCGCCCACCCCGCCCACCTGCCGGCGGGCGAGGCGCTCGCGTCGGGCTGGCTCGCGGTCGCGGCGGCGGCCGGCGACGTCCGCGAACTGGCGTCCCGCACGGTGGTCACCGCCACGTGCGGCCTCGCCGGTGTCTCCGTCGAGGCCGCCGCCGCCTCCTTCGCCCTGGCTCGGGACGTCGCCGACCGCATCGGCCGCATGACCGGCCACCGCGTCCCGACGGACCGGTGAGGCCGCGGACACGAGCCCGGGGGCGAGCCCGGCCGGTCCGGCGGAGTGAACCGGTCCTCGCCATCATGGGACCGGTCCGCCATGGAACCACCCCTGCCCCCGGGCGGACCCTCCTCCCGTGCGTCCACGTCTCCGCCCCCTCGTCCTCGTCCTCGCGCTGCTGGTCGCCGCCTGCGGCAGCGGTGATGCCGGCGACCTGACCGCCGCCAGGCCGACCGTCGCCGAGACCGACACCCCGGGGCACGACCACGCACCACCGGCCGCCGCGGGTGCGGACCGGGTGGCGGGCAGCCAGCTGCAGCAGACGCTGGTGCCCCAGCCCGACGTCACCGGCTACCAGGGCGCCGTGCTCGACCGACCGGTGCCCAAGCCGGACTTCACCCTGACCGACACCTCCGGCGAGCCGTACGACTTCCGGGCCGAGACGGCCGACGCCGCGGTGACGTTCCTCTATTTCGGGTACACGACGTGCCCCGACATCTGCCCGGGCCACATGGCGGCGCTCGCCACCGCCCTGCGGGAGGTGGACCCGGCGGTGGCCGAGGAGGTCGAGGTCGTCTTCGTCTCGGTCGACCCCGAGCGGGACGAGGACCTGCTGCGTCAGTACCTCGACAGCTTCGACGAGTCCTTCGTCGGGTTGACCGGGGAACCTGCGGAGATCAACCGGGTCATGGACGGGATGGGGCTGCACCCCTCGGCCATCGCAGAGGACGGCGACTTCCCGCCGTCCCACCCGATCAACATCATCACGTTCACGGGCGAGTCCTCCCAGATCGCCTACCCGTTCGGGGTCAACGGCGCCGCCATCGCCCAGGACCTGCCTAGGCTCGTCGACGAAGGAGTCGTGCTCTAGATGCGCATCCGAGGTCCCCTCACCACCCTGATCGGCCTCCTGGCCGTCCTCGCCGCCGGGTGCGGCGGTGGCGGCGGTGGGGGCGAGGTGTCGATCGACGAGCCGTTCAGCTTCGTCCCCGCCGTCGACACGACTGCGGCGTACTTCGAGATCACCAACGAGGGGGACACCGACGACGTGCTGGTGTCCGCGTCCGCGGAGGGGTTCGAGTCGGTGCAGGTCCACGACACCGTGACCGAGGACGGGTCGGCCCAGATGGTCGAGCAGACCGACGGGGTCCCGATCCCCGCGGGTGAGACCGTCACCCTCGAGCCGGGCGGCCTGCACGTCATGCTGATCGGGTCCGACCACGAGATCGCCGCCGGTGACGAGATCACCATCACGCTCACCTTCGAGGAGGCCGGTGAGGTCGAGATCACCTCCGAGGTCCGCGAGCGGGAGGCCGGCGACGCCCCGGCGATGGACATGGGCGGCTCGGAGGGCGAGATGGACATGGGCGCCACCGAGGGGGGCTGAGCTCGAGCCGGGCGCTATGGTGTCCGGCATGCTCGCCACCCTCCCGACCCCTCCGGTCGATGGCTTCGACCTGGGCTTCACCGAGGTCCGCGTCTACGGGATCCTGATCGCCACGGCCGTGCTGGTGGCGGCGGCGTGGACCCGACGGCGCTACGAGCGGGTCGGCGGGGATGCGGAGCTGGCCGACCGGGTCACGATCTGGGCGGTCGTCATCGCCTTCGTCGGGGCCCGGCTGGCGTACGTCGCGCCGCGGATCGACCGGTTCCTCGACGACCCCCTGGGGATCATCCAGATCTGGGAGGGCGGGCTCGCGCTGTACGGCGGCCTGACCTTCGGCCTGCTCGCCCTGATCGTCCTGCTGCCCCGCTGGGGCGGGGACCTCCGCGCGTTCCTCGACGCGGTGGCCCCGGCCCTGCCGCTGGCCCAGGCGATCGGCCGGTGGGGCAACTACTTCAACCAGGAGCTGTACGGGACCCCGACGGACCTCCCCTGGGCGGTGCGCATCGAGGACCCCGTGGCGGAGTACGCCGGGTTCGAGACCTTCCACCCGACGTTCCTGTACGAGTCGCTGGCCAACCTGCTCCTCGTGGCGGTCATCCTCCGGATCGAGCGCACCGGTCGGCTGCGCAAGGGCGGCCTCGCGGCGGTGTACGCGATCGGCTACGGGGTCATCCGCTTCACCCTCGAGCTGATCCGCACCGACACCACGTGGCGGGTCCTCGGCCTGTCGCGCAACGCGCTCGTCTCGCTGAGCGTCATCGCGGTCGGGATCGCGCTGCTCCGCTGGTGGCAGGGCCGCCCCGAGCCGGTCGCCGAGCCCGTGGCCGGCGCCGACGGCGCACCGGACGAGGAGCCCTCGGAGGCCTCAGCCGTGCTGGTCGGGGTTGCGGAGGCGGGTGACGACGACCGCGCCGGCCGCGGCGACGGCGGCGACGCTGACGAGGACGACCCAGAGGCCTGAGACGCCGCCGTCGTCCGCGGCGAGGTCGACCTCGGAGGGCGACGGGGCAGGGGGCGTCGACGCCGAGGCGGTCGGGGTCGGGGTGGCGGTGGCGGTGGTCGTCGCGGTCGGGACCGGCGGCGTCGCCACGTCGGCCGGCGGCGTGAACGCGAAGGCGTAGGACCCGGACAGGGGATGGCCGTCCACCGCGGTCACCGCCCACTCGACGGTGTGCACGCCGGGCGTCACCGCCAGGTTGAGCGGGACGATCACCTCGACCCCGTCGACGGTGGGGGGTGCGGCCACGAGGTCGTCGCCGTTCGGGTCGACGACCGACACCTCCGGGGTGCTGCCGGGCTGCAGCGCGGCGGTGAACGTCAACCGGACCTCGCTCGGGGGGTCGGCGACCTCCTCGGCCTCGGCCGGGACGGTCTCGGCCAGCTCGGTGTGCGCCGACGCCGGGATGGCGGTCAGCACGAGCAGGGCGGTGACGGCGAGCAGGATCCGGAGGTGCGCCATGGACCCAAACCTACGCGGGTGGCCGCGGCGGCCGGCCTACCCGGTGGTGAGGGGGTTGTGCAGGAAGACGGCCTCCGCGACGGGTCGCCCCCCGACGAGGTGCTCGGCGACGATCCGGTCCGCCAGGTCCTCGTCGACCCCGCCGTACCAGGTGCCGTCGGGGTAGACCACGACGATCGCCCCCTTGCCCTTGCAGATGTCCATGCACTTGGTCTTGGCCGTCGACACCTGCGCGCGGAGCCCCGCCAGGGCGATGCCTCGCTTGATCCGCTTGACCACGTCCTTGCCCGGCTTGCAGTCGCCCGAGGTGCAGACCAGCACGTGGCGCTGCATGGTCGACACCTTCGCCTTGACGGCGCGCTTGCCGAGCTTGTCGAGGTCCGTGCCCATCGCCCACGAGCGTATTGCCCGGCGCCCCGTCCGTCCGCGGTCGTCGTGGACCGCCCGCGGGTACCGTGGCCGGGATGCCGGACCGACCCCCACCGTCGACGCGCGCGCACGCGCGCGGCCGCCCGCACGCCCGACGGCGGGTGGTCGGCATCCTCCTCGCGGCCCTGCTCCTGGCCGGGTGCGGGGTCGACGCACCAGGGGTCGACGAGATCGGCGACGACGCGATCGACGCCGATGGCCGTGAGTCGCCGCCGGTGGCACCGCCGACCGCGGAGGGCTCAGCCGGTGCTGACCAGCGGGGCGTCGTGGAGTGGCGCGGCTGATCCCACGGGCACGTCGAGCAGCCGCTCGGCGTGGCGGACCAGCGCGCCGATGTCCTCACAGGCCGCCCGCTGCTGGGCGACCGCCTCGACGAGCGACTGCTGGGCCTGTCGGACCGCGTCGAGGGCGCTGAGCGCCTGGTCCATCGACGCCGACACCTCGGTCGCGACCCGGTCGACGACGGCGACCTTCCCGATGACCTCGCCGGTGAGGGACGCGGTCTCGCGGGCCAGCTCCTTGACCTCGTCGGCCACCACCGCGAACCCGCGGCCTGCGTCGCCGGCGCGGGCCGCCTCGATGCCGGCGTTGAGCGCCAGCAGGTCGGTCTGCTCGGCGATCCGCTCGATGTCGGCGATCGCCCCGCGGGCCTGCGTCGTCGCCTCGTCGAGGTCCCCGACCCGGCCCACGGCCGCTGCCGCGTGGCCCTCCACCGCCTCGCTCTGGGCCAGCACGGACCGCGTGACGGCGTCCACCTCGGCGACCTGGGCGAGGACCTGCTCGGTCGCCCGCGTGATCGTGGTCAGCTCCTCTGAGAGCTGGGTCGCCAGGGCCGCCTGGTCGCGCAGGCGCTCGGCCTGCTGCTGCTCCTCGGCGAGGGCGTCGCGGTGCCGGGCGGTCATCACCGCGCGGACCTGCGCCTCGGCGTCGTCCTGGGCGTCCGAGACGACCCGCCACAGCAGCATCTGGGCGATGACCGCCCCGACGACGTACAGCGCGTGCACGATGACGGTCGGCAGCGGGTTGTCGCCCGGGCCCATCGTCTCGAAGACCGCCTCGGGCAGGGCCAGGCTGATCGTCAGGTGGTGGCCGACGACGAAGAGCAGCGCCAGCGCGTAGGGCCGCCAGTCCTGGTACAGCGCGACGAACGCCAGGATGACGAAGAAGTGGAAGTGGCTGTCGATGCGACCGTCGGTGAAGTGCACCAGCACGGCCGAGCAGCTGAGCAGCCCGGCGGCGACCGCGTTGGCCCGCGCGAGCTGGCCCGGCAGCCAGACACCCGCGGACCACAGCACGACGACGAGGGCGAGCTCGGCCATCAGGTGGCTGGTGGGGACCGACTGGGTCCAGCCCATCACCGCCAGCAGCGGGACGTGGAGCCCGAGCAGCCAGGTCAGCAGGCGGTGGCGGCGCGCGAACGCGGCAGGTGCCAGCTCCTGTCGTGGCAGCTGGGCGAGCAGCGTGCGAACCATCGTCGTGTCCTCTGTCGGTGTGGCGGGGTGGGGGTCCGATCGGCCGCATCGGGTCGGAGTTGAGACCCGGTCGCATCTCTCCGGTCAAGTCGGGTAGGTCGGTGCCGATGGGAGGTGCCATGGGGAGTGGATGCGCAGACGACATCGACGGGCTGATCGCCGACGGTCGGCTCCGCTCGGCGTACCAGCCGATCGTCGACTTGGGGACCGGTGACGTGGTGGCCTACGAGGCCCTGCTGCGCGGCCCGGTCGGCTCCCCGCTCGAGATGCCGGGGGCGCTGTTCCCCGCTGCGGCGGCCGCCGGGGTGTCCGCCGAGCTCGAGTGGGCCGGCGTCCGCTGCGGCATCGAGGGTGCGGTCAGCGGCGGGCTCCGCCACGACGTGCCGGTGTTCGTGAACGTGGAGGGGGCGTCGCTCGGCCAGTCGCTGCAGCCCGCGCAGATGGCCGTCCTCGAGCAGGCGGCCGACATGCGGGTCGTGTTCGAGGTCACCGAGCGCGACCTGCTCGCACGCCCGGCGGACCTGCTCGTGCTCGGCCAGCGCCTGCGCGAGCACGGGTGGGGGCTCGCCATCGACGACGTCGGCCTGCAGCACCCGGAGGGCGTTGCGGCCCTGGCGCTGGTCCGGCCCGACGTGGTGAAGCTCGACATGGGCCTGATCCACCGCGGCGCGGGTCCGGGCGAGGCCGCCGTCGGCCTGGCGGTCCAGGCCTACGTCGAGGAGCACGGCGCGGCCGTCGTCGCCGAGGGCATCGAGGACGAGGTGCACCGCGAGCGGGCGCTGGTCCTAGGTGCGACCCTCGGCCAGGGCTACCTGTTCGGCCGCCCGGGGCCGCTGCCCGCCGTCGTCGACCGCCCGGACCGTCCCCTCGTGACCGGACGTCCGTGCCCCGCGGCGGGTGGGCGGACGCCGTTCGACATCGCGGCGTCCCGGCTGACGTTCCGGACGGCCGCCAAGCGGACCCTGCTGCCGATCTCCCGGCAGCTCGAGCTCCGCGCGCTCCGCGAGGCGCCGGAGGTCCTCGTCTTCGGCACCTTCCAGGACCAGGGGCACTTCACCCGGCGATCGGCCGCGCAGTACGGGCTGCTCGCGAGCCAGTGCTCCCTGGTCGCCGCGTTCGCCGCCGGGATGGACAGCGAGCCGGCCGCGGGCGTGCGGGGGGCTGACATCCCCGACGACGACCCGCTCCGGGACGAGTGGACGGTCGTCGTCATCAGCCCGCACTACGCAGCCGCCCTGGTCGGCCGCGACCTCGGCAGCGGCGGGGAGGACATGGACCGGCGCTTCGCCTTCGCGGTCACCCACGACCGGTCCCTGGTCGCCGAGCTCGGCACCGCGCTGATGGCCCGGGTCGCCGAGCGGCGCGGATCCCGGATCGACGGCCTGGGCGTCCCCGCGCTGGTCTGAGCCCGCACCGCCCGGGCGGCGGCCTGCCGGGTACCGTGCGGGCATGCGCCCGCTGGACCTGACCGCACGTCCCCGCCGGAACCGTCACAGCGCGGGGATCCGCGCCCTCGTGCGCGAGACGGTGCTGACCCCCGACGACCTGCTCCTGCCGGTCTTCCTGCACGACGACGCCGACGACGTCCCCCTGACCTCGATGCCGGGGACCACCCGCTGGAGCATCCCGGGCCTGGTCGCCGAGGTGGGCCGCGCCGCGGCGCTGGGCATCCGCGGCGTCGTGCTGTTCCCCAAGGTCGAGGAGGCCGACAAGTCCGCCGACGGCGCGGAGGCGGCCAACCCCGACGGGTTGGTCCCCCGCGCCATCGCGGCGATCAAGGACGCCCACCCCGACGTGCTGGTCGTCACCGACGTGGCCCTGGACCCCTACTCGAGCGCCGGCCACGACGGCATCGTCGGTCCCGACGGCCGGGTGCTGAACGACGAGACCGTCGAGGTGCTCGTCCGCCAGGCCCTGACCCACGCGCGGGCCGGCGCCGACGTGGTCGCGCCCAGCGACATGATGGACGGGCGGGTGGGGGCCATCCGGGCGGGGCTGGACGGCGAGGGGTTCACGACCACGTCGATCATGGCCTACACCGCCAAGTACGCCTCGGCGTTCTACGGGCCGTTCCGCGGAGCGCTCGACTCCGCGCCGAAGGACGGGGACAAGAAGGGCTACCAGATGGACCCCGGCAACGCCCGCGAGGCGTTGCGGGAGTACCACCTCGACGTCGCCGAGGGCGCCGACGCGGTCATGGTCAAGCCCGCCGGTCCCTACCTCGACGTGATCCGGCGCATCGCCGAGGTGTCGACGCTGCCCGTCGCCGCCTACCAGGTCTCGGGGGAGTACCTGATGCTGAAGGCCGCGTCGGCGGCGGGGTGGCTCGACGAGCGCGAGGTCATCCTCGAGACCCTCACCGGCATCAAGCGGGCCGGTGCCGACGTCATCCTCACGTACTTCGCGACCCAGGCGGCGGAGTGGCTCACCAGCGGTCGAGGCTGATCCGCGCCACCGGCGACCGGGTGGTGCTCCAGCTGGACCCGCCGCGCCGCTGCGTCGCCTCGACCATCGTCGGGGGAGGGGTGGGCACCGTCCGGTCGTGGCTCAACCTGCAGGTGCCGCTGGACTACGCCCGCACCGACCCGGTGGACCACCTGCTCGCCGAGTCCGACGGCCTCCCCGGCCCCGTGGCGGCCACCATGACCGCGGCGGAGGTCGGCGACGTCGTCGACGTCCGCGAGGGACGGGCCTGGGTGATCGCCACCGTCGGGTTGTCGGTTCCCCTCGCCGCCGCCGGCGACCTCCCGCCGTGGATCGGGCCCGCGCCGCAGGCTCTCGGCACGATCAACATCGCCGCGGTGCTGGACCGGCCCCTCACCGACGCCGGTCTGGTCAACGCCGTGCAGACCCTGACCGAGGCGAAGGCCCAGGCGCTGGCCGCGTGCGGCATCCCTGCCCTAAACCACGACGGGCCGGCCACCGGGACCGCCACCGACTCGGTCCTGGTCGCCTGCGCCGGGCCGGGGGACCACGGCGTGCACCCGCGGGAGGCCGCGCCGAGCGACTTCGCCGGCACCGCCACGCCGATCGGCCACGACCTGGCCGTCGCGACCCACCGCTGCATCACCGAGGGCGTCGCCCGCTGGCGTCGCCGCCACGCCTGAAGCGCCGCCCTCACGCACGCCACAGCCACCCGGCCGTCGCCGGCGGGTGGTAGCGGTACACCGGGCGTCCGCGCACCAGCCCGGCCGGCACGGGACCGAAGTGCCGCGAGTCGGTGCTCGCATCCGGGTTGTCACCGGCCACCTCGACCGCTCCGCCCGCCACCGCGACCACCCGCTTCACGATGGTCCGCGACGGCTCGCGGGGATCGCGCAGGACGACCAGGCGCCCCTCCACCGGGGGGAGCGGCAGGACGGCCAGCCGGTCGTGGGGGCGCAGCGTCGGCAGCATGCTGGGCCCCTCCACCGCGACGCGCGGGGTGCGGACGAGCGCCACGGCCGTCGCGACCGCCAGAGCAGCCACGACCGTCCCCGCCACACCGGTGCTGCGCACGTCGAGTGGATCCTCCGGATGGTTAGCTGCCCTGGTCTGTGGCTAGAGTCTGAGCCCTGCGAACTGCACGCACCACCACGAGGAGAACCCCATGCTCCGACGACTGCTCACCCTGACCGAGCGCTTCACCACCGCCGACACCGCCCTCGCCCACTGCGACCTGATGTGCGGGGTCTACGACCCGGCGCAGGCCCGCATCGAGGCCGAGTCGGTGCACAAGATCGCCCAGAAGTACCAGGACTCCGACGACCCGGTGTTCCGCGACCGGGCGATCCTCATCAAGGAGGAGCGGGCGGAGCTCGTCAAGCACCACCTGTCCGTCCTCTGGACCGACTACTTCAAGCCCCCGCACGTCGAGGAGTTCCCCCACCTCCACGACCTGTTCTGGCGGGCCATCAAGCAGGCCGGCGACGCGAAGAAGACCATGGACCCCGCCGCCGGCGAGAAGCTGCTCAGCATGATCGACGAGATCGACGAGATCTTCCAGAAGACCAAGCAGAGCTGACCAGCCGCACCCCCACGCGCCCCGGCCGACAGGAGGCCGGGGCGTCGTCATGTCCGGGGGCGCGTCCGGGGCTGGGAGACCACGGGCAGGCCGATCGACATCGACGCCCTGCTCGCCGCGGACCCCATCACCTGGGACTCGTCCTGGACGGCTGAGGACGTGATCCTCTACCACCTCGGCATCGGCGCCGGCGTGCCGGCCACCGACCCCGGAGAGCTGCGGTGGACCTACGAGCGGGACCTCGTGACCCTGCCGACCTTCGGGACGGTGATCGGGTTCATGCCGATCCACCACTACGCCGCGCTGCCGGGGCTCGACGTCGACCTGCGCATGCTGGTCCACGGCGAGCACCGCCTCGACCTGCACTCGCCGTTGCCGACCGCGGCGACCTCGACGTCGTCGTGCCGACCGGTCGCGGTGCACGACAAGCGCCAGGCCGCCGCGGTGGTGTTCGAGACGACCACCGCCGTCGACGGCGCGGTCGTCGCCACGAACACGATGACCGCCTACATCCGGGGCGAGGGCGGGTTCGGCGGGGACCCCGGCCCCACACCGGCGCGGATCCGCGCCCCAAAGCGACCCGCGGACGTGGAGATCACCCGCCCGACGCTCGAGCAGCAGGCCCTGCTGTACCGGCTGTGCGGCGACGCGAACCCCCTCCACGTCGACCCGGAGTTCGCCGCGGCGGGGGGGTTCGAGCGCCCGATCCTGCACGGCATGTGCACCTTCGGGATGGCCGCGAAGGCCGTCGTCGACCAGCTGCTCGACGGCGACGCAGCGGCGGTCGCGGGCTTCGGGGCCCGCTTCAGCGGGGTCGTGCTGCCCGGTGACGCGCTGACCCACGCGGCCTGGCGGACCGACGAGGGGATCGTCGTCGAGAGCCGCGTCGCCGACCGCACGGTCCTCAAGCAGGCGCTCCTGACCCTCCGTTCTCGAACCGGGTGGGGCGGCGTCAGCCGACCCACAGGAGGCTGACACGCGACGAGGGCCCCGGACCGTGTGGTCCGAAGCCCTCGTGCGGGGGTGCTGGGCTGACTAGCCGTCCAGCGTCGAGGTGATGGTCTCGATCGTGTCGAGATCGCCCTCGGCGTTGAACTCGCCCACGGCGTAGCTGCCCTGCGACGGCTCACCGGCGTCGGTGAAGTCGAGCGGGCCGGAGACGCCGTCGTAGTCGATGTCCTCGCCGCCCTCGAGCAGCTCCAGGCACTCCGCGTAGGCGGTGCACTTGGTGCCCTCGGTGGTCACGGCGACCATGTTGTCGGCGACGGTCTGGGCGTCGTTCGCCCCACCGGCCACGGCGGCCAGCGCCGCGGCGACGGTGCAGTCGTAGCCCTCAGCCGCGAACAGGGTGTCGGCGATGTCCGGCGCGAACTCGGTCAGCGTCGAGATGAAGTCCTCGTTGGTGGCCGGTGCGGGGGAGGTGGTCCGCATCCCCTGGAGGATCCCCGGGTTGTTCGGGTCGACCTCCTCGGGGAAGTCGTTGGACGCCGTGCCGTCCGCGCCGAAGACGATGACGTCGGCCGGGCCGACACCACGCTCGATCATGGTCTGCAGGATGCGCGCACCCTCGTCGAAGGAGATGAGGGCGACCGCGTCGGCGCCGGAGTCCACGACCTGCTGGACCTCGGCGTCGAAGCTCTGGGCCATCGGGTCGTAGGTGGTGGCGACGGCGACGGAGGCGCCGGCCTCGGTCAACGCGGCCTCGGTCGAGTCGAGCAGGCCCTGGCCGTAGTCGTCGGCGCGGGCGAGGACGGCCACGTTGGTGCCGCCGGCGGCGACGATCTGCTCCGCCAGCACCGGGCCCTGCAGGGCGTCGGTCGGGGCGGCGCGGAAGTACAGGCCGTTGTCCTCGTAGTTGGTGAAGGTCGGCGAGGTGTTCGACGGCGAGCACTGGACGACGCCCGCACCGGTCACCTTGTCGATGATGGTCAGCGAGATGCCGGACGAGGCCGCGCCCATGATCACGTCGACGCCGTCGGCCAGCAGCCGGTCGACCGTCTGGTTCGCGATCGTGCCGTCGCCGTCGCCCTCGTCACCGCCGTCGGACTTGACGGGCACGCCGTTGGTGCCGCCGGCGGCGTTGATGTCCTCCACCGCCAGCTCGAACCCGGCGATGATCGGCGGTCCGAGGAAGGCCAGCTGCCCGGTCTCGGGCAGCACGTAGGCCAGCTGGAGCGCCTCGCCGTCACCGGAGGCCGCGGCCTCCTCGGTGTCCTCGGCGGTCGCCTCCTCGGTGGCCTCCTCCTCGGTGGGGGCCGTCTCCTCGGCTTCGGTCTCCTCGGCCGGCGCCTCGGTCTCCTCGGCGCCCGCCGCCTCGGTCTCCTCGTCGCCGTCGCCGTCGTCGGCGGCGCACGCCGCCGCGACGATGGCGAGCAGCGCCATCAGCGCCACGAGGCGCACCCACTTGAGCTTGGTCGTCATCCCTCAGACTCCTCCTGGAGGTTCGGTTCGGGGGCGCATCAACCTACTACGCGGGTAAGACGGCTGTCGCCACCTTCCGCGACGGCCTCGCCCGAGTCGGTCGGGGTGGAGGGGCTGTCGCAGCGACCGCATAGGATCGCGCCGATGCCCGACGAGACCCGCCCCACGCTCGCGCTCCTGGACGGCTACAGCCTCGCCTACCGGGCGTTCTTCGCGCTGCCCGACGACCTGCGGACGACCACCGGGCAGGTCACGAACGCGGCGTTCGGTTTCACGTCGATGGTCATCAAGCTGCTCGACGAGCACCCGCCCGACGGGATCGCGGCGGTGTTCGACCGGGGGCGGCCGGCTGCCCGCACCGAGCTGCTGCCCGACTACAAGGCCAACCGCACCACGTCGCCGGACGAGTTCAAGAGCCAGCTGCCGCTGATCGACGAGGTGCTGGCCGCCATGTCGATCCCGCGCGTCGACCTCGAGGGGCAGGAGGCCGACGACCTGATCGCCAGCTACGCCGAGGTGGCGAAGGCGGAGGGCTGGGACGTCCTCGTCGTGACCGGCGACCGGGACCTGTTCCAGCTCGTGGACCCGCACGTCAAGGTGCTGTACACCCGGCGGGGCATCAGCGACACCGTCGTGATGGACGCCGCGGCGGTGGAGGAGCGCTACGGCGTGCCGCCGGCCTCCTACCCGATGCTGGCCGCCCTCCGCGGTGACCCCAGCGACAACATCCCCGGCGTGCCGGGGGTGGGTGACAAGACCGCCGCGAAGCTGCTGGTCGAGTGGGGCGACCTCGACGGCATCTACGCGAACCTCGACGCGCTGCGCGGCAAGAAGGTCCCCGCCATGCTCGCCGAGCACCGCGACGCGGTGTACGCCAGCCGGACCGTGACCACCGTCCACCGCGACCTGCCGCTGCCCCGTCCGATCGAGGACCTGCGGATGGGGGACCTCGACGCCGATCGCGTGCGCGAGCTGTTCGCCACCCTCGAGTTCCGCTCGCTGTGGGACCGGCTGAACGAGACGGTCCTCGGAGCCCAGGCGACCCAGGCGGCATCGGGCTTCGACACCGAGCCCGAGCGCGCCGACGCCGGCGACCTCGCAGCCTGGATCGCCCGGGTGCCGGCGGGCCAGCCCGTGGCGGTCGTCCCCCTCGCCACCGGTCGGCTGCCCGACCTCGAGCCGGTCGCCGTGGCCCTCGCCGCCGCCGGGGCGAACCCGATCGCCGCGTCGATGGCGACCCTCCACGACGCCGACCACGCCGCGCTGGCCGACGTGGTGACCGGCGCCGCCGGCCTGCAGCTGTGGGTGCACGACGGCAAGCGGCTGCACCACTTCGCGCGCGGCGCCGAGCTGGGTGAGGTCGCGCCCCCCACGATCGACACCGAGCTGTGGGCCTACATCCTCCAGCCCCAGGACCGGTCCTACGACCTCGACCAGCTCAGCCTGGCCTACCTGAACAAGACCCTCACCACCGAGGACGAGCTCGCCGCCGCCGACACCGACGGTCCCGCCCAGCTCGGGCTGCTCGTCGGCGACGCCGACGACGGCGGCGAGTGGCGCGGCCGGGCGCTGTCGGCCCAGGCGCTGTTCGAGCTGGCGGAGGTCCTCGACGCCGAGGTCACCCAGCGCGGCCAGGCCGAGCTGCTCCGCTCCATCGAGGTCCCCCTCATCGCCGGGCTGGCAGAGCTCGAGCGCGTCGGGATCACCGTGGACGGCGAGGTGCTCCACGAGCTGGGCACGCAGCTCGCCGAGCAGATCGACTCGGCGCAGGACACCGCACGGGCGGCGCTGCTCGCCGATCCGCGCGACCTCGACGAGTTCGTCGACCTCGCCTTCCTCGACTCGCCGAAGAAGCTGCAGCAGCTGCTCTTCGAGCACCTCGAGCTGAAGAAGACCAAGCGGATCAAGACCGGCTGGTCGACCGACGCCGCGGAGCTCGGCAAGATCACCGACGAGCACCCGGTCATCCCCGCGATCCTGGCCTACCGGGAGTACTCGAAGCTCAAGGGCACCTACATCGACCCGCTGCTCGCGCTGGTCGGCGGCCGACGCCGCCAGCGGGTCCACGCCGAGTTCAACCAGACGGTCGCGGTCACCGGCCGGCTGTCCAGCCAGAACCCGAACCTGCAGAACATCCCGATCCGGACCGAGCTGGGACGTCAGATCCGTCGCGCGTTCGTGCCCGGCGACGGCTTCGACGCCCTGCTGGTCGCCGACTACTCCCAGATCGAGCTGCGGGTGATGGCCCACCTCTCCGGCGACGAGGGCCTGCTCGCGGCGTTCGCCTCCGGCGAGGACATCCACGCCACCACCGCGGCGATGGTCTTCGGGATCAGCACCGACGCGGTCGACAACACCCTCCGCTCGAAGATCAAGGGGATGACCTACGGGTTGGCGTACGGGCTCAGCGCCTACGGGCTGGCCCAGCAGCTCACCATCCCGCGGGAGGAGGCCCAGGAGCTGATGGACGCGTACTTCGAGCGCTTCCCCGGTGTGCGCGACTACCTCTACGGCGGGGTGGAGGATGCGCGTCGCACCGGGTACACCGAGACCCTCACCGGCCGGCGGCGCTACCTGCCCGACCTGATGAGCGACAACCGGCAACGGCGGCAGATGGCCGAGCGGATGGCGCTCAACGCCCCCATCCAGGGCACCGCCGCGGACATCATGAAGATCGCGATGAACGACGTGCGGGCGGCCATGCGCGACGCGGGCCTGCGGTCCCAGCTGCTGCTCCAGGTCCACGACGAGCTGGTCTGCGAGACGGTGGCGGACGAGGCCGAGCAGCTGCGCCAGCTGCTCGTCGATGCCATGGCGGGGGTGATCGAGCTGGCCGTGCCGCTCGAGGTCGACACCGCCACTGGCCCGTCGTGGGCCGAGGCGGAGAAGCACTGACCCCGTCAGCCGGGAAGGACCACCACATGGACCCCACCACCCGTGCCCTCGCCCACCACCTGGACGGCCGCTACGGCGACGTCCGCACCCGGGTGCGCCAGCTGCTCGAGGACCCCCTGTTCGCCCCGACGACCGGGCTGCCGCGTGACGAGCACCGCGCCCGCGTCGCCGAGCAGATGGCGGTCCTCGGGGAGCGCAAGCTCACCCCGGCGCTCGGCTACCCGACGGCTGTCGGCGGTCAGGACGACCTCGGTGCCGGCATCGCGGCGTTCGAGACCCTCGCGTTCGGGTCCCTCAGCCTGCTGATCAAGGCCGGGGTGCAGTGGGGCCTCTTCGGCGGGGCCATCCTCAACCTCGGCACCGAGCGGCACCACGAGCGCTACCTCGCCGACGTGGCCGACCTGACCCTCCCCGGCTGCTTCGCCATGACCGAGGTGGGGCACGGCTCGGACGTCCAGAGCCTGCGGACGACCGCGACGTACGACCCGGCCGACGGGACCTTCGTCGTCCACACCCCGGACGAGGACGCCGCGAAGGACTACATCGGCAACGCCGGCCGCGACGGCAGGGCCGCCGTCGTGTTCGCCCAGCTGATCACGCCGGACGGCGAGCACGGCGTCCACGCCCTCGTCGTCCCGATCCGCGATGACGACATGCGGCCCTGCCCCGGCGTCACGCTCGCCGACGACGGCCCGAAGGCCGGACTCAACGGCGTCGACAACGGGCGGATCACCTTCGATCACGTCCGCGTCCCTCGTGAGGACCTGCTCGACCGCTTCGGGGCCGTCGAGGCCGACGGCCGCTACACCTCGCCGATCGAGAACCCCTCGCGCCGCTTCTTCACGATGCTCGGCACGCTCGTCACCGGCCGGACCTCGATCGCCGGGGCGGCGATCAGCGCGACGAAGGTCGCCCTGGCCATCGCCATCCGCTACGGCGAGGTGCGCCGCCAGTTCGACGCCGACGGCGACGGGCGGGAGCAGGCGCTGCTCGACTACCAGAGCCACCAGACCGCCCTGCTGCCGGCGCTCGCCAAGACCTACGCCCTCCACTTCGCCCAGGAGGACCTGGTCGACCGGCTCGTGAAGGCCTTCGCGGGCGACGACGCCGACGCCCGACGTGAGGTCGAACCGGTCGCGGCCGGGTTGAAGGCCGTCGCCACCTGGCACGCGGTCCGGACCATCCAGGCCTGCCGCGAGGCCTGCGGCGGCGCGGGGTACCTGTCGGTCAACCGCCTGCCGGACCTGCGCGCGGACACCGACGTGTTCGCCACCTTCGAGGGGGCCAACACCGTCCTGCTCCAGCTCGTCGCGAAGGGCCTCCTGACCGGCTACCGCGAGGAGTTCAGCCAGCTCGACACGCTCGGCACCGCCCGCTTCGCCGCCGACCAGGTCGTCGACACCCTCCTCGAGCGCCTCCGCGGCGCGTCGCTCGTGCAGTCCCTCCGCAGCGTGATGCCGAGCGCGAAGGACGACCCCGGCCTGCGCGACCGCGGGTGGCAGGTCGAGATGTTCACCTACCGCGAGGAGCACGCGCTCGAGACCGCCGCGATGCGGATCCGGGCGGGCATGGAGGACCACGGGGATTCCTTCCGGGCGTTCAACGACGTGCAGAACCACGTGCTGTACGCCGCGCGCGTGCACATCGAGAACCTGGTGCTGCAGCAGATGACCGCTGCGGTGGACCGCTGCGCCGACCCGGACGCGCGGGCGCAGCTCGAGCTGCTCAACGACCTGTACGCGCTGTCCACCATCGAGGAGGACCGCGCGTGGTTCCTCGAGCACGGACGCATCAGCCCGGAGCAGTCGAAGGCCATCACCGCCGAGGTGGAGCAGCTGCTGGCCGAGGTCCGGCCCCACGCCCGGGGGCTGGTCGACGCCTTCGGGATCCCCGAGGAGGCGATCGCCGCACCGATCGCGCTGGGTGACGAGGCCCGGCGGCAGGAACTGCGACGGCAGGCACAATCGGGCGCATGACCTCCGGGGAGCCCTCTGCCGACCACCGCATGCAGCAGCGCCCGCGGCTCCTCCGCGCGCTGCGGATGCGCTGTCCGCTGTGCGGCCAGAAGCCGATCACGTCGGGCTACGGCGAGCTGGTCGAGACCTGTCCCGGCTGCGGCTACGACTTCGACCAGGGTGAGGAGGGCTACTACGTGGGCGCCCTCATCATGAACACCGTCGCGGTGCTGCTGACGTTCGTGGCGGGGTTCGGGATCGGGCTCGCGGTCACCTGGCCGGACGTGCCGTGGACGGCGCTGACCTGGATCCTCATCGTCGCGGTCGCCGTGGTCGCGATCTGGTTCTACCCGCGGTCGAAGACCCTCTGGATCTGGATGGACCTCAAGATCCACCCGTACTCGACGGGGGAGCGGCCCGGCCGCTGACCGGGGTTCTGCGCCTTCGCACGCCCGATCGGGGCCGCTGCGCCGCATAGGCTCTGGCGCCATGGCGCACGCTGGTGACATCAGCCCCGAGGAGGCGTGGGACGTCCTGGAGGACGACCGCGACGCGGTCCTCGTGGACGTGCGGACCCGCGCGGAGTGGACCTACGTCGGGCTGCCGGACCTCGACGACGTCGACAAGGCGGTCGTCCGGATCGAGTGGAGCACCGCGGACGGCGGCCGCAACGAGGCCTTCCTCGACGAGCTCGACGCCGAGGGGCTCGACCCCGACACCCCGGTCCTGTTCCTGTGCCGGAGCGGCGCCCGCTCCGCCGCGGCGGCCGAGGCCGCCACCGCGCACGGCTACACCCGCGCCCACAACGTCGCCGGCGGGTTCGAGGGACCGCGGGACGCCGCCGGCCACCGGGGCACCTCGGCGGGCTGGAAGGCCGCCGGCCTGCCCTGGACGCAGTCCTGAGGCCCCGTGGCCGGCGACTGGCGCCCCGACACCGCCGCGGTCCGCGGCGGACTGGCGCGCTCGGCGTTCGACGAGACCTCCGAGGCGCTGTTCCTGAACTCCGGGTACGTGTACGCCACGGCCGCGGAGGCGGCGGCCGCGTTCGCCGGTGACATCGAGCGCCACCGCTACAGCCGCGTGTCCAACCCGACCGTCGCGATGCTGACCGAGCGGGTGCGCCAGCTCGAGGGCGCCGAGGCCGCGTGGACGACGGCGAGCGGGATGGCCGCGGTGTTCTACGCCCTGCTCGCGTCGGTGCGGGCGGGGGACCGGGTGGTGGCGGCCCGGAGCCTCTTCGGGTCCTGCACCGTCGTCCTCGACGAGATCCTGCCCCGCTACGGCGTCACGACCGACTTCGTCGACGGCGACGACCTGGGCCAGTGGGAGTCGGCCCTGTCGACACCGGCGGCAGCGGTGTTCTTCGAGAGCCCCTCGAACCCCATGCAGGAGCTCGTCGACATCGCCGCGGTCTGCGAGCTCGCCCACGCGGTGGGCGCCCGCGTGATCGTGGACAACATCTTCGCCTCCCCGGTGTTCCAACGGCCCCTCGACCTGGGCGCCGACGTCGTCGTCTACTCGACCACCAAGCACATGGACGGCCAGGGACGGACCCTCGGCGGGGTGATCCTCGGGTCGGCGGCGTTCATCGACGGCGAGGTCCAACCGCTGATGCGCCACACCGGCCCGGTCCTCAGCCCGTTCAACGCCTGGGTGGTGCTGAAGGGCCTCGAGACCCTGCGGTTGCGGGTCGAGCGGATGGCCGCCACCGCCCTCGATCTGGCCGGCTGGCTCGAGTCGCAGCCGGCGGTCACGTGGGTGCGCCACCCGTGGCTGGCGTCCCACCCCCAGCACGACCTGGCCCGGCGGCAGATGACCGGCGGCGGGACCGTGGTGACGTTCGAGGTGGAGGGCGGGACCGACCGGGCGTTCGCGGTCCTCGACGCCCTCGACGTCGTGGACATCTCGAACAACTTCGCCGACGCGAAGTCCCTGGCCTGCCACCCGGCGACGACGACGCACCACCGCATCGGCCCGGAGGGGCGGGCGGCCGTCGGCATCACCGACGGGGTGATCCGGCTGTCGGTCGGGTTGGAGGACGTCGAGGACCTGCGCGAGGACCTCGCCCGGGCGTTGTCCGCCTGAGCGCCGCTCGTCATCTCAGATCTGAGGTTCAGCTCCGCCGGCGCAGGTGCGGCTCAGATCTGGGTCCCGGTGCGCGCGACCGCGATCACAGATCTGAGAGTTCGCCCCGCCGGCGGCCCTGCGGCTCAGATCTGAGTCCCGGTCCACGGCCGTCCGCCGCGTCGGACGCCCCCGCGCGGACGGCTGGACTGGCGGTGGCGTGCCCCGACGCGCCGTGGCAGACTGAGTCCTCCGCCCCTCCGGGGGCTTTCTGTGCTGCTCGCCGTCCCAGTCGGGCGCGCACACCCGCCGCCGGGCCTCCCCGCACGGTGGCGACCAACAGGATCAGATCCACACCCTGTCCCTCGTGACAGGTCCCTGCGACACTGCCAACCCCTTGAACGGACCGCCTACATGACCGACGAGCAGACCCACATCCTGGCCACCGCCCCTGACGAGGAGCGGGAGCGGGGAGCCGCCATCCTCCTCGAGGAGTTCGGCACCGAGGAAGCCTTCCTCGCCGCACTCGAGGCCACCGTCAAGGACTTCGACGACGGTGACATCGTGGAGGGGGTCGTCGTCAAGGTCGATCCCGAGGAGGTCCTCCTCGACATCGGCTTCAAGTCCGAGGGGGTCATCCCCAGCCGCGAGCTCTCCATCAAGCACGACGTCGACCCCAACGAGGTCGTCGCCGTGGGCGATGTGATCGAGGCCCTCGTCCTCCAGACGGAGGACAAGGACGGTCGGCTGGTCCTCTCGAAGAAGCGCGCCCAGTACGAGCGCGCCTGGGGCAAGATCGAGGAGATCCACGAGCGGGACTCCACGGTCACCGGCACGGTCATCGAGGTCGTCAAGGGCGGCCTCATCCTCGACATCGGCCTCCGCGGCTTCCTGCCCGCGTCGCTGGTCGAGATGCGGCGCGTCCGCGACCTGCACCCCTACGTGGGCCAGGAGCTCGAGTGCAAGGTCATCGAGCTCGACAAGAACCGCAACAACGTGGTCCTGAGCCGCCGCAAGTTCCTCGAGGAGACCCAGAGCGAGTTCCGCCGGGAGTTCCTCGAGACCCTGCAGAAGGGCGAGATCCGCAAGGGCACCGTCTCCTCCTGCGTCAACTTCGGCGCGTTCGTCGACCTGGGCGGCGTGGACGGGCTCGTGCACGTCTCCGAGCTGTCCTGGAAGCACGTCGACCACCCCGGTGAGGTCGTCGAGCTGGGCCAGGAGGTCGAGGTCGAGGTGCTCGACGTGGACCTCGAGCGCGAGCGCGTGTCGCTGTCGCTCAAGGCGACCCAGGAAGACCCGTGGCAGCAGTTCGCCCGCCAGCACTACGTGGGCGAGTTCGTCGAGGGCAACGTCACCAAGCTGGTCCCCTTCGGCGCCTTCGTGAAGGTCGAGGACGGCATCGAGGGCCTGATCCACATCTCCGAGCTGGCCGACGCCCACGTCGAGCAGCCCGAGCAGGTCGTCAAGGTCAACGACCGCCTGACCGTCAAGATCATCGACATCGACGACGTCCGCCGCCGGATCTCGCTGTCGCTGAAGCAGGCCGTCAAGGCCGGCTACGGCGAGGCGCCCGAGATCGACGAGGCCCCGACCTACGCCGCGGAGGCCCCGACCTCCAGCCGTGGTGGGGACACCGGCGGCGACGGCGGCTCGGCGATGGGTGCCGCATTGGCCCAGGCCATGCAGCGCTCGCAGCAGGCCCGCGCCGCCGAGGAGGCGGAGGACGAGGAGTCCGGTGAGTCCGGCGGCCTGTCCGCCCAGGACGTCATCGCCCGCGTCCAGGCCCAGGCCGCGGCCGCGGCGGCCGAGGACGCCGACGTCGAGGACGAGGAGGCCGACTCCGAGGACGTCTCCGAGGAGCCCGTCGCGGAGGAGACCACCGAGGCGGCCGCGGACGAGCCGGCCGAGGAGGAGGGGAGCACCGAGGCCGCTACCGACGAGGCTGCGACCCCGGACGCCGAGACCGACGACGCCGAGACCGCCGAGGCCGAGGAGCCCGAGAGCAGCGACGAGTAGGAGTAGCGCCTCCACGTCGCCGCCCGGGCGACAGCTGCACGAACGAGGGACCGTCTCCGGACGGTCCCTCGTCGCGTCTCGGGCGACGCACCCGGCCCCGAGAGGTCCGGGCCGCTAGCCTGCCCGCCCATGCTGCTGGTCGGGCTCACGGGCGGGATCGCGACGGGGAAGTCGACGGTCTCGCGGCGCTTCGCGGAGGTCCACGGGTTCCCCGTGATCGACGCCGACGTGGTCGCGCGGGTGGTCGTGGAGCCGGGACGTCCCGCGCTGGCCGAGATCGCCGACCGCTTCGGCGACGGGGTGATCCGGGCGGACGGTGCGCTCGACCGCCCGGCCCTCGCCGCCATCGTCTTCGGCGACGAGCCCTCCCGACAGGCGCTGAACGCCATCACCCACCCGCGGATCGCCGAGGAGGTGGGTCGGCGGATCGCCGCGCTGGCCGACCACGACGGCCCGGTCGTCGTCGACTCCCCCCTGCTCGTGGAGATGGGGCACGCCGACGCCTACCCCGAGATCGTCGTGGTCACCGCGGACCGCCAGGTCCAGCACGACCGGCTCGTGGCCGACCGGGACATGGACCCGACCGAGGCCTGGGCGCGGATCGACAGCCAGGCGTCGGAGGCCGACAAGGTCGCCGTCGCCACGCACGTCATCCGCAACGAGGGGACCATCGCCGAGCTCGAGGCCCGAGTCGACGAGGTCGCCGCCGCGCTCGTGAGGGCGTCTGCCGGCGGTTAGGTGCCAGGCCGGCGGGAGATGATCACCGCCGCGCAGACGGGGATGGCCGGGCAACCCGCCGAGCCCGTCGGGCGCCGACACCCCTCGCACCGGCAGACGGCCACAGGAACTCATGAACTACCCGCAGCAATCACCGATCGACATCGATTCCAGCACCATCCGGACGAGCGAGGTCTGGCATCCGTCCTGCTCGTACCCGGACGCCCGGTGGCAGGAGCGCGACAGCCCGTTCAACGCGGGGATGGTGCCCGTGCCGGCGGGCTCCGGCGGTCACCTGCGCATCGGTGACGGGAGCGAGCCGCTGGCTGTGGTCGAGTTCCACACCCACGCCCCGTCCGAGCACCTGTGGGACGGCGTCCAGGGCGCAGGGGAGCTGCACATCGTCCACGTGGACGGGGATCGGACGTCGGTCCTCGCCCTGCGGTTGGCCATCGGTCGACGGAACGCCGCCGTCGACCGCCTGCTCGAGCGGCAGGGTGCCCTGTCGGCGCTCCTGCCACCTGGGCGGACCGCGTGCACGTACCTCGGATCGCGGACGACACCGCCGTTCGGCCAGGAGGTGCGGTGGTTCGTGGTGGATGAGGCCGTCGAGGTGACCGACGCGCAGCTGCGCGCCCTGGTGGGGGAGCACGCCGAGAACGCGCGGAGGGTCTTCGACCTCGGGGATCGGGTGGTGGACGCTGCCGCGCTCGAGGTCGACGGCGGCCCCTGACTCCGCGGGTGGGGTCGTCTACCCGCGCGGGGCGATGACCACCGCGACCGACATCGGCGCGGCGCGCAGGAGGTGGGCGACGGTGTGGCCGAGGAAGGACCCGTCGGCCCGGCGCTGCCCGCCGATGACCAGCAGGTCGGCGTCCGCCTCGACCGCCGCCTCGACCAGCTGCTCGGCGACCGTGCGGCTGTGCAGGACCCGCAGGTCGGCGTGGACGCCGAGCGCCTCCGCCTGCCGTCGGGGGGTCGTCAGCAGGTCGGTCGCGTCGGTGAACGGCACGGCTTGTGCGACCGCGGCGGAGGAGGAGGGGACCGCCGCCGAGCCCGTGGCGGGGGCGGTGGGCTCGGGGCGCACCACGACGTGGAGCAGCGTCAACCGGGCGTCGTTGGTGGCCGCCACGCGGGCGGCCAGGTCGACGGCGAGGGACGCGGCGTCCGATCCGGTGATCCCCACGGCGACGCGGCGCAGCGCGATGTGCTCCGGGTCGGCGTCCGGGGCGTTGCGGACGAGCAGCACCGGCACGGGCGCGTGGGCGATCATGCGCTCGAGGGTCCGGCTGATCTGCCCGCCCAGCTGGTCGGCCGTGGCGCCGACGGCCAGCAGGTCGTAGCCGAGGGCCGATTCGGCGAGGACCTCGTCCGCGGGGTCGTCGGCCACGTGGTCGCGCCCCCGCAGCCGTCGGCGGACGTGGGCCCCGAGGGCGCGGGCGGCCGCGCGGCCGGCCGGGGCGTCCTCACCGGTCGCGTGGACGGTCAGGGCGGTCAGCGTGGCCGTCGGCGGCAGCACCGCGTCGGCGACCCGGCCGGCCAGCACCGATGAGGCTCCGCCGCGGGTGGGCATCAGCGCGGTCCGCATGCGGGCGAAGCGACTGGCCTCCTCGTCGTCGTCGCCACGGCCCGGTGTCAGGCCGAGCACGGCGGTCAGCAGCGGCGGGGCCATCAGCGACGTGAGCACGGCCATGACCACGATGGCGCTGTAGGCCTCGCTGGACAGCACGCCCAGGGAGAGGCCGACGGACGCCACGACGATCTCGAGTGCTCCGCGGGCGTTCAGGCCGATGCCGACGGCCAGGCTGTCCCGGTGGGAGAACCCGCCGAGCCGGGCGCCGAGCCATCCGCCGAGCACCTTCCCCACGACCGCGACGGCGACGATCGCGAGCGTCCACCACAGGATCGGCGGCTGGACGATCGCGAACAGGTCGACCTGCAGGCCGGCGGTCGCGAAGAACACCGGGGCGAGGATCTGGTCGGCCATCTGGCTGAGCGGCTTCTCGATGGGTCGGCCGCCCAGCGGGGACCGCGCCAGCACCATGCCGGCGACGAACGCGCCGAGCACCGCCTCGACCCCGATCGCCTGGGTCACCGCCCCGGCGGCGACGATGAGGATCGTCGAGACGCCGAGGAGCGACCCGCGGTCGTCGTCGCGGCGGCGGACCAGCCGGAGCAGCCAGTCGACGGCCCGCTGGCCGACCGTGAGGCCACCGACGATGACCGCGACGGAGCCGATCAGGGCGGTGGCGAGCCCGATGAGGGGCGAGCCGCTGGCCGACACGACACCGGCCACGACACCGAGGAGGGCCCAGCCGATCACGTCGTTGACCATGCCGGCAGCGAGCATGACCTGGCCCACGCCGGCCTTGGCGAGCTGCAGCTCGCGCAGCACCTTCGCCACGACGGGGAGCGACGAGATGCCCAGGGCGACACCGATGAAGAGGGGGAGGGACCCCTCGCCGTTCTCGCCGGCGAAGCTGGTCGGCAGCGCGAACCCGAGCGCGAGCCCCATCGCGACCGGGATGACGAGGCTCGCCGTGGCGGTCGTCGTCGCGGTCCGGCCCAACCGCTTGAGCGTGCCGAGGTCGATCTCGAAGCCCGTGACCGCGAGCAGGAGCACGACGCCCAGCCATGCGACGGCGCTGATCATCGCGGCCGCGTTGCCCTCCACGGGGAACAGCCACGAGGTCAGGTCCGGGGCGATCCTGCCGAGGAGCGTCGGGCCCAGCAGCACGCCGGCCGACAGCTCGCCGACCACCGCCGGCTGGCCCGCGCGGCGGGCCGCCCACCCGAGCACCTTGGCGGCCGCCAGCAGGACCCCGAGGGCGATCCAGAAGCGGAGGAGGTCCTCCGCGGCGACTGCGCCGGCGGCCAGGACCGGCGTCACCGGCTCAGCTCCTGCGCCCGCGCGACGGCCGTCGCCCGCGCCCGCATCGCGGCGCCGGTCACGCCGAGGGGCGCACCTGCCGGGTTGCTGACCAGCACCGCGTCGGCGTCCCGGGGGATCCGGCCGATGTCGGGGAGCGCCACGTCTGGGTCCCAGACGTCCACGGGCCGGGCGATCCGGTGCCACCGGCCGCCGAACCCGGCGCGCCCGAGCGCCGCTCGGGCGGAGTCGCGCGGGACGAGCCCCCACCCGCCGGCGGGCAGGGCGACCACGGCCGGCAGGTCGTCGGACAGCAGGGCGACGTCGCGGGGGGGGTGCGCTGACGCCGCCGGCAGGACCGGCAGCGGCACGGCCATGTCGCCGAGGGCGACGCCCGCGAGGTTGGCGAGGGTGCGCTCGTCGTCGAGGACCCCCACGTACCAGACGGCCATCAGGAGGCCGGCGCACGCGATGGCGACCCCGACCGTGACGTCGGTGGCCGCGAGCGTGCCGCCGGCCAGCACGACGACGACGCCGGCGGCCAGGCCGAGGGCCGGCCGGTGGGAGCCGTGGGGGCGGTGCGCCGGGACGTGGGCCTGCATGCCACCAGCGTCCCCGCCGACGGACGGTGGTCCCTACCCGGTCTCGGGTAGTGATCCGTACCGATCCGGGCGCCGGCTCACGGTGGGTCGACCAGCTCGTGCTGGAGGGCGAGGCTGACCGCGTGAAGCCGTGACGTCGCCCCCAGCTTGGCCATGAGGTTCCGGACGTGGGTCTGCACCGTCTCCGGCGAGATCCCCAGCCGGGCGCCGATGTCGGCGTTGCCCTCGCCGTAGACCAGGTGCTCGAGGACCTCGATCTCGCGCGCGGTCAGCTCGTTCGCGAGCAGCTCGGACCGCCAGCGGCGCTCGCGGTCGCGCGCCAGGGCGCGCAGGCGCTGGCTGGTCACCTCCGGTGGCAGGACCGAGCCGCCGGCGGCGACCACCCGCACCGCGTCGACGATCGCGATCATCTCGGCGGTCTTGGTGAGCACCGCGGCGGCGCCGGCCTCGATGGCCCGGCCGAGCTCGCGGTCGTCGCGCAACCCCGTCAGGACCACCGAGGGGACGGGGCGGGCGGCCTGCCGCAGCGCCTCGACGATGCCGACGCCGTCGCCCTCGGGCAGTTCGAGGTCGACGATCGCGACGTCGGCGTCCGCCGCGGCGGCGAGCGCGGCGTCGACCTCGCCGGTGCCCAGCTGGCCGCCGATGGTCAGGTCCGGCTCGAGCGACAGCACGGCCGCCAGCGCCTGTCGGAAGCTCGCGTGGTCCTCGACGATGAGCACGCGGATCACGGCTGACCTCCCGGCCCCTCGAGGGGCAGCTCGACCTGGACCCGGCCGCCGGCGTCGGCGGGGTCGATGACGTGGACCCGACCGCCGTGCGCCTGCACGATCTCCCGCACGATCCACAACCCGAGCCCGGTCCCGTCCAGGTGCGCACCCGAGGCGCCGCGCCGGTACTTGGCGAACAGCGGCTCGACGTCGGCGGTGCCGAAGCCGGGTCCCTCGTCGACCACGACCACCGCGTACACGTCGCCCTCGCGGTGCCCCGAGAGGTGGATGGGCGTGCCGGAGGGGGTGTAGCGGGCGGCGTTGCCGACCAGGTTCCGCATCACCTGCGACAGCCGTGTCGGATCGGCCGTGAGCACCGCGTCATCCACCGAGGTGGACACGGCGTGGTTGCCGGGGAGCGCACGGCCGAAGGCCGCGGCCTCCTCGAGCAGCGGCCGCACGGCGACGGGGCGGAGGTCGACGGCGAGCGCGTCGGTGTCGACGTCGGCGAGCTCGTCCATCCGGTGGATCAGGCTGCGGAGCCGGCGCGCCTCGGTGCCGATGGTGTCCGCGGCCTCCCGCGCCGCCGTCGGCAGCTGGGCGGCGCCGAGGACGTGGGCGTAGGCGGAGATCGTCGCCACGGGGGTGGCCAGCTCGTGGGTCACCACCGAGCGGAAGGACGCCTCCTGGGCGACGTAGTCCTGGAGGCGGCTCGACACCTCGCGCAGCTCGCGCAGGTCGGCCTGGGACAGCTCGAGGGCCCGGGCGCGGTCGGCGCGGAGCTGGGTGACCTGCTGGATGGCGCCCACCAGGAGCAGGACCGTCGACAGCGCACGCAGCAGATCGGCCGAGCTGACGACGGGGCCGAGTCCCGCGGGGAAGGCGGCCTCGTGCACCTGGGTGAAGACGCCGACCAGCAGGGCGGCGACGAGCCAGCGCTCGAGGGGCTGCTGGTCGCGTTCGTACAGGCGGCTGGCGAGCACGGCGCCGGCGCCGAACAGCACCATGGGGCCGAGCTCGAGGAGGACCTGGGCGAGCGGGACCCCGGCGAAGTCGGGGTCCTCGAGGGTCACCAGGGTCGTGGGCCCGGTCGCCGCCACGGCCAGCTGCACCGCGACGTGGGCGGCCAGGGCCGTCCAGACCAGCCGCGTCGTCGACCAGCGCGGCCACTCCATGCCCGCCATCACGAACAGGGCGCCGGCGAGGTACCGCGCCGCGATCCAGGGGAGCAGCGCCGACCCGGCCGCCCCGGCGGCCACCTCGGTCATGTGCGGGATGACGCCGAACCACAGGTCGGTCAGGCCCAGCACGACCAGCGCCGCGACGAACCCGCGCCGCAGCGGGCCGCCCATCCCTCCCCCGAAGCTCGTCATCAGCCCGGCGGCGGCGAGGGTCACGAGGAAGCGGGCGGTCTCGAGCGACACCCGCGCGCCGGGCGCCACCACCGCGGGGGTCGCCGTCGACGGCCAGAAGGCCACCGCCGTGCCGAGGAGCAGGCCGGCCAGGAGCCAGCCGTTGCCCCGCAGGACCGCGGGCACCGCGACGTGGGGGAGGTCCGGGCGCACAGGTCCGCCCAGCCTATCCGCGGCTGCGGGGCACGCGGTGCGGTCGGCCGCGTAGCCTGGCGGGCACATGCTCGCCGATCAGCTCGGGCGCGGGCTCGACGACCTGCGCATCTCCGTCACCGACCGCTGCAACTTCCGCTGCACCTACTGCATGCCGCGCGAGCAGTTCGGTCCCGACCACGCGTTCCTGCCCCGCGCGTCGCTGCTCACGTTCGAGGAGATCACGCGGGTGGTCCGCGTGGCGGCCGGGGTCGGCGTGACGAAGATCCGGCTGCCCGGCGGCGAGCCGCTGCTGCGCCGCGACCTCCACCGGCTGGTCGCGGCCGTCACCGCCGTCGACGGCATCACCGACGTCGCGATGACCACCAACGGCGTCCTGCTGCCCGCGGCGCTCGACGACCTGGTCGGCGCCGGGTTGCGCCGCGTGACGGTCAGCCTCGACGCGCTGGACCAGGCGACGTTCGCCGCGATGGCGGACGTCAAGGTCGCCGTGGACGCCGTGACCGGCGCGATCGACGCCGCGCTCGACGCCGGCCTGGTCGTCAAGGTCAACACCGTCGTCAAGCGCGGGGTCAACGAGGGGGAGATCCTCGCGCTCGCCGAGTTCGGTCGCGAGCGGGGCATCAGCGTCCGGTTCATCGAGTTCATGGACGTCGGGCACACCAACGGCTGGGACGTCACCCACGTGGTGCCCGCCGAGGAGGTCGTGGCGACGATCGCCGCGGCCCACCCCCTCTCCCCGGTCGTGCGGCCCGGTGCCGGTCCGGGCGCGACCGCGGTCGCCGACCGCTACGCCTACGACGACGGCGCGGGCGAGGTCGGCGTGATCGCGAGCGTCACCCGGCCGTTCTGCCGCACCTGCGTCCGCGCCCGCCTGTCCGCGGTCGGTGAGCTCTTCACCTGCCTGTTCGCGACCCGCGGCCACGACCTGCGGGCCGTCCTGCGCAGCGGGGCCGACGACGCCGAGCTCGACGCGGAGCTGCGCCGCATCTGGACCGGGCGGGCCGACCGCTACTCCGAGCTGCGCACCCTCGGCCAGGCCCAACCAGAGGACCGCGTGGAGATGTCCTACATCGGCGGCTAGCCGATGGAGGACATCTCCACACCAGGCCCTCGGCCGCGGCGGAGCCGCGTCGTCCAGGTGTCACCGGCGCCATCGCGTCCGGTGAGATGTCCTACATCGGCGGCTAGCCGATGGAGGACATCTCCACACCAGGCCCTGAGCTGCGGCTAGCCGATGAGGGCGGGGTTGCTCGCGGGGGAGGGGTCGGCGAAGGTCCACACCCGGTTGAGGGCGTCGAGGGTGGCGCGGACGGTGGCCTCGCGGGCGTCGCGCTCCACCAGCGCGGTGCCGACGAGGGACGGCTGCCACGAGGCGTCGTGGTCCAGCAGCACGGTGACGACGTCGCTGGCGCCCTGGACGTGGTGGCGCTGGACGGTGCGGAGGTGGTGTCCGTCGGGGCGGATGCCCATGACCGCGTCGACTGCGGCGCTCGCGACCAGGGCGAGCTCGTCGACCTGCGTGACGTCTCCCCGCGCGGTCCCCCTGAACGTGGCGGCGTGGTACTCGAGCGTCACCTCGACCTCGAGCTCGTCGTCGACCCGGTCGAGGACCATGCCGGTGAACACGGGTCGGGCCGGCTGGACCTCCTCGGCGCCCCGTCCGACCTGCAGGGTGGCCAGGTCGACCTGCCCGACGTCGACCAGCGTGCGGACGACCTCCTCGCCGACGCGCTGGGTGTCGGCCCCGTCCGTGAACTCCACCCGCAGCATCGCGGGACCCTCGGGGTCGGGCCAGCGGATGAATGCCGAGGCGACGCCGTGTATGCGTCGAACCGCATCCTGCAGGTCGGGCAGGGTGCTCATGTGCGGTCCTCCCAGGGGCCGGCGTCGACGGGGTGGTGGGGGGTCTGCTGCTGGTGCGATGACGGGGTGCGACCGCGGTCGACGTCGGGGTCCCGTCGCGGGACGAAGCGGATGACCAGCGGCTCCGGCCGCGACGGCTGGATCCGTGCGGGCGGGCTCAGGACCACCCGCTCCCGCACGCGCACCGGGTGCGCTCTCCGCTCATCCTGGTTCGACATGACGCTGTCCGATCCCGCGCTCGTGTCCTTCGTCCGTGGGCGTGTGTGCACCGCTCCCCACCGACGCCGCCCGTGACTAGTCCGTGAGGGTAATCCGCCTACATGGGCTCGACACCGGTCATCGGTAGTACCTGAAGACAGGTTCGGCGACGCAGACCGGCTTCGTCCCGGCGTCCCGCTCCACGACGACGGCCATGCGGCCCTGCAGGCCACCCTCGACGGGGTCGAGCGCCACGAGCTGCCCGGTGGCCCGCACGGCGGTGCCGACCGGGACGGGGGAGGGGAAGCGCACCTTGTCGAGGCCGTAGTTCACCGTGAGGGCCGGACCCTCCACGTGCAGCAGGCCGCCGATCAGGACCGGGAGCAGGGCGAGGGTCATGAACCCGTGCGCGATCGTCCCGCCGAACGGTCCGCGTGCGGCCCGTTCGACGTCGGTGTGGATCCACTGGTGGTCACCGGTGACGTCGGCGAACGCGTCCACGTCCGCCTGGGTGATGTCCCGCCACGGGGTCGGGCCGAGGGGACGCCCCACGATGGTGTGGAGGTCCTCGAGCGGGATGGTCAACGTCGTGGTCACGGGGCCTCTGGGTCGAGGGGGAAGTGCGCCCGCACCCTACGCTGCGTGACCGAGCGGGGCCAAGGTGCGCCACTGCCTGCAACCTGCACGTCGCGCGTTGCAACCTCGCACGCAGAAGCCCGCACGCGCGACCCCTTTCGGGGAGCTCGACGTGGTTCTAGTCTCCGCCACGGTCCGGTGCGGCGAGCCGCGGCACCGGGAGGGCTACTGGAGGGCACATGGCGAACGCGAACGCTCGCGCACGACGCGCGACCATCTCGGTCTCGGTGGACGGGACCACGTACACCGACGACGTCGAACCCCGGCTGCTGTTCGTCAACTACCTCCGCGAGGTGCTGGGGCTGACGGGCACGAACATCGGCTGCGACACGTCGAACTGCGGGGCGTGCACCGTCCTCGTGGACGGCCAGTCGGTGAAGTCCTGCACGATGCTGGCGGTCCAGGCCGACGGGGCGGACGTCACCACGGTGCAGGGCCTCGCGACCGACGGTGAGCTCCACCCGGTGCAGCGGGCGTTCCACGAGAAGCACGGGTTGCAGTGCGGCTACTGCACCCCGGGGATGATCTGCGCGGCCACCTCGCTGCTGGCGGAGAACCCCTCACCCAGCGAGGACGAGATCCGCGACGGGCTCGAGGGCAACCTCTGCCGCTGCACGGGCTACCAGAACATCGTCGCGGCCGTCGCCCAGGCCGCCACGGAGATGCAGGGGAGCGCGTCGTGACCACCATCGAGGACCGTCCCCAACCCAGCATCGGGACCGCCGCCCCCCGCAAGGAGGACGCGCGGCTGATCACCGGCCAGACCCGCTGGACCGACAACCTCGCGCTGCCGGGCATGCTCCACGCGGCGCTGCTCCGCTCCCCGATCGCGCACGCGCGCATCACGAACCTCGACGTCAGCGCCGCGAAGGAGCGGCCGAACGTCGTCGCGGTCTTCACCGGCGCCGACCTGGCCGACGACTACGGGGCGCTGCCGTGCGCCTGGCCCGTCACGCCGGACATGGTCAACCCGCCCCACCTGGCGCTCGCCGTCGACGAGGTCCGGTACGTCGGGGACGCGGTCGCCGTCGTGGTGGCCCGCGACAAGGCCTCGGCGGTCGACGCGCTCGAGGCGATCGACATCGACTACGAGCCCCTCGACGCGGTCGTCGACCTCGCCGCCGCCGCCGAGCCGGGCTCGCCGAAGGTCCACGCCGACACCGAGTCGAACATCTCCTTCACCTGGCCCTTCGAGGCCGGCGACGTCGACGGGGCGTTCAGCGGCGCCGCGACGGTGGTGGAGCGCCGCTTCATCAACCAGCGGCTCATCCCCGCGGCGATGGAGCCGCGCAGCGTCGTGGTCGACCCGCAGCCGGCATCGGGTGAGGTGACCGTCTGGTCCACCACGCAGGTGCCGCACATCCTGCGGCTGATGCTCGCGATGGTGATGGGGATCAGCGAGCAGAAGATCCGCGTCATCGCCCCCGACGTCGGCGGCGGGTTCGGCTCGAAGCTGAACGTGTACGCCGAGGAGGTCCTGCTGACCGCCGTCGGCCGCCGGCTGGGCAAGCCGATCAAGTGGACGGCCACCCGCTCGGAGGACATCCAGGCCACGATCCACGGCCGCGACCAGATCCAGGACATCGCGATCGCCGCCGACGCCGACGGCCGCATCCGCGGGCTCAAGGTCGACCTGCTGGCCGACATGGGCGCCTACCTGCAGCTCGTGACGCCGGGTGTGCCGATCCTCGGCGCGCTGATGTTCCCGGCGATCTACAAGATGGACGCCTACTCCTTCCGCTGCCGCGGGGTGTTCACCACGAAGACGCCGACCGACGCCTACAGGGGCGCCGGCCGTCCCGAGGCCACCTTCGCGATCGAGCGGATCATCGACGAGCTCGCCGCCGAGCTCGGCATGGAGCCGATGGAGCTGCGGCGGCGCAACTGGATCGCCCACGAGGAGTTCCCCTTCGACACGATCACCGGGCTGACCTACGACTCGGGGAACTACGAGGCCGCGACCGACCGGGCGATGGAGCTGTTCGACTACGACGGGCTCCGCGCCGAGCAGCAGCGGCGCCGCGAGTCCGGCGATCCCGTGCAGCTCGGCATCGGCATCTCGACCTTCACCGAGATGTGCGGCCTGGCACCCTCGCGGGTGCTCGGCTCGCTCGACTACGGCGCCGGCGGCTGGGAGGCCGCCACCGTGCGGGTCCTGCCCACCGGCAAGGTCGAGGTCGTCACCGGCACCAGCCCCCACGGCCAGGGCCACGTGACCGCCTGGTCCCAGATCGCCGCCGACCACCTCGGCGTCCCGTTCGACGACGTCGACGTGCTGCACGGTGACACCAAGATCAGCCCGCAGGGCCTCGACACCTACGGCTCCCGGTCCCTGGTCGTCGGCGGCATCGCGCTGAAGCGCGCCTGCGACCGCGTGGTCGAGAAGGCGAAGGTCTTCGCCGCCCACATGCTGGAGGCGTCCGAGGACGACCTCGAGTTCGACGCCGGCAGCTTCCGCGTGAAGGGCGACCCGGACAAGTCGACGACGATCCAGGACATCGCGCTCGCGGTCTTCGCCGGGCACGACTACCCCGAGGGCGCCGAGCTCGACCTGACGTCGCAGTACGTCTTCGACCCGGAGAACTTCTCCTTCCCCCACGGCACGCACCTGTGCGCCACCGAGGTCGACACCGAGACCGGCAAGGTCAGCATCCTGAAGTACGTCTGCGTCGATGACGTCGGGAAGGTGATCAACCCGATGATCGTCGAGGGGCAGGTCCACGGCGGCCTCGCCCAGGGCATCGCCCAGGCGATGTGGGAGGGGGTGGAGTACGACGAGGCCGGCAACCTCACGACCGCGTCGCTGGTCGACTACCCGGTCCCCTCCGCTGCGGACATGCCGCACTTCACCACCGACCGGACCGAGACCCCTGCCACGTCGAACGACCTCGGCGTCAAGGGCGTCGGGGAGGCCGGCACCATCGCGTCGACCCCGGCGGTGGTCAACGCCGTCGTGGACGCGCTGCGACCGATGGGCGTCAGCGACGTGCTGATGCCGATGACCCCGAAGAACGTGTGGGCCGCGATCAACGCTGCCCGGGAGGGCTGAGCGATGATCCCCGCAGAGTTCGACTACGTCCGCGTCTCGAGCGTCGCCGAGGCCGTCCAGGCCCTCGGCGAGGCCGAGGACGCGAAGCTCCTCGCCGGCGGCCACTCCCTGCTGCCCCTCATGAAGCTGCGCCTCGCCTACCCTGAGACGCTGGTCGACATCGGCCGCGTCGAGGAGATGCGCGGCATCCGCACCGAGGGGGACCGCCTCGTGATCGGCGCGGCCGTCACCCACCACCAGGTGGCCCACGACGAGACCGTGGCCCAGGCGTGCGGCGCCATCGCCCACGTCACGAAGACCATCGGCGACCCCCAGGTGCGCCACCGCGGCACCCACGGAGGGGCGCTCGCCCACGGCGACGCGGCCGGCGACCTGCCCGCGACCGCGCTGGCCCTGGGCGCCGAGTTCACCATCGAGGGGCCATCGGGCCGGCGGACCGTTCCGGCCTCGGAGTTCTTCGTCGACTACCTGATCACCGCCGTCGGCGAGGACGAGGTCCTCGTCGAGGTGTCCTGGCCGCTGCTGGCTGCCGGCACCCGCTGGAACTACCAGAAGTTCACGCGGGTCAAGCAGGACTGGGCCATCGTCGGGGCGTTGGCGGTCATCACCGGGAACGGATCGATCGACCAGGCCCGCATCGGCCTGACCCACATGGGCACCGTCCCCGTCCGCCCGACCGGCGTCGAGGAGGCGCTGAGCGGCGTCGCAGCCGACGACGCCGGGGCGATCGCCGCGGCGTGCGAGTCCGCTGCCGAGGGCACCAGCCCCCCGGACGACCTGAACGCCGACGCCGCGTTCCGCGCCCACCTGGCCCGGGTGCTGACCCGCCGGGCCGTCACGAGCGCACTTGCGTAGCGCGGGCAGGCGACCTGCGCCGTCGCCGGCCGGTCCCCCCGCGCTCCGGGGGGCCGGCCGGCCGTGACCGCCGTGACGACGCTCCTGCCGGAGGGGATCACCGGCCCCGCCGACCTGGCAGCCGCCCTGGCCGACGTCGACTACCTCGCCGGCGACGGCCTGGCGACCGTGACCTACCTGGGCCTGGTCCTCCAGCGGCCCCTCTTCCTCGAAGGCGAGCCCGGCGTCGGCAAGACCGCCCTCGCCCAGGCGATGGCCCAGCTGCTCCACGCGCCGCTGATCCGGCTGCAGTGCTACGAGGGGATCGACGCCGCCCAGGCGCTCTACGACTGGGACTTCCCCCGCCAGCTCCTACACCTGCGCGCCGCCGAGGCCGCCCACGCCGGGTCGGCGCTGGACGTCGACGCGCTCGAGGGTGAGCTGTACGACGAGCGGTTCCTGGTCGAGCGGCCCCTGCTGCGCGCCCTGCGGACCAGCCCGGCCGTGCTGCTGATCGACGAGATCGACCGCGCGGATGACGAGTTCGAGGCGTTCCTCCTCGAGCTGCTCAGCGAGTTCGCCGTCACCATCCCCGAGCTGGGGGAGGTACGCGCGGCGGTGCCGCCGCTGGTGGTGATCACGTCGAACCGGACGCGCGAGGTGCACGACGCGCTCAAGCGCCGCTGCACCTACCACTGGGTCGACCACCCCGGGTTCGACCGCGAGTGCGCGATCGTCCGGCGTCGGTGCCCCGACGCGGCGGACGCCCTCACCCGCCAGGTCGTCGCCGTCGTGCAGCAGCTCCGCGCCGAGGACCTGTTCAAGCCCCCCGGGGTCGCCGAGACGATCGACTGGACCCGCGCGCTGGTCGCCCTGGGCGCGGACACGCTCGACGCCGAGCTGGCGACCCACACCCTCGGCGCGGTCCTCAAGTACCGCGAGGACCTCGAGCAGGCCCAGCGCATGGACCTCGGCCACATGGTCGCCAAGGCCATCGGTGAGCTCTAGGGAGCGGGGAGCAGACGCGGTCGACGTCGCGACGGCGTTCGCCCGGACCGTGCGGGCGGCGGGGGTGCCGGTCACCGTCGGTCGGGTGGAGGCGTTCGTCGAGGCCCTCGGCGTCCTCGACCCGACCCGCCGCCAGGACGTGTACTGGGCCGGGCACGCCACCCTGTGCGGGGACCACGAGGACTTCGGCCGCTACGACCGCGCGTTCGAGGCCTTCTTCAGCGGCGAGGCCCCCCACGAGCGGCTGCGTCCCGCCGCGCCGGACGCGCCACCGCCGACGCTCCGGTCGGTCACCGCCCCGCTGCGGACCGGTCTCGAGGAGCCGGAGGACGCTGAGGACCTCCACCTGACCGCCAGCGCGTCGGACGCCGAGCTGCTGCGCCACCGCGATCTGGCCACCCTGACCCCCGGCGACCGCGAGCTCGTCAACCGGCTGCTCGCCGCCCTCCGACTGCCCGGTGAGCCCCGCCGCACCCGCCGCCACGAGCGCTGGCACCGCGGTGGGCTCGACCGGCACCGCACCGTCCGCGAGGCCCTACACGGCCTGGGCGACCCCCGCCGGCTGCGCCACCGGCGTGCCCGGCGACGCCCGCGCACCGTGGTGCTGCTCGTCGACGTGTCGGGGTCGATGAGCACCTACGCGGACGCGCTCCTCCGCTTCGCCCACGTCGCCGTCGGCCGGACCGCCCGCGACCGGCCCACCGAGGCGTTCACCATCGGCACCCGGCTCACCCGGATCACCCGCGAGCTGCGCCACCGCGACCCCGACACCGCGATGGCGGCCGTGGCCGGCGCGATCCCCGACTGGTCGGGGGGCACCAGGCTGGGGGAGGGGTTGAAGGAGTGGCTCGACGTCTGGGGCCAGCGGGGGCTGGCGCGCGGGGCGGTCGTGGTGATCCTCTCCGACGGCTGGGAGCGGGGGGACACGGCCCAGCTGGGGGAGCAGGTCGCGCGGCTCCACCGCCTGGCGCACCGGGTGGTGTGGTCGAACCCCCGGAAGGCCGCGCGGGGCTACCAGCCGCTCGTCGGCGGGATGGCCGCCGCGCTGCCCCACGTCGACGACTTCCTGAGCGGGCACAGCCTGGCGGCCCTCGAGCACCTCGCCCGGGTCGTGGCCGGCGCGACCCGATCCGACCCCTCGCCCCACCGCGCGCCCACGGACCGTGCCCGAGGTGTCAGGATGGTACCGGTGCGCGCCGTCGATCGCGCCGAGGAGGAGGCCGACCATGCGTGAGATCCTCGAGGACCTGGCGTCGTGGCACGCCGCCGGGACCCCGGCCGCGCTGGCCACGGTCGTCGAGACCCGGATCAGCGCGCCCAGGGACCCGGGGGCCGCGATGGCCCTGAACGCCGACGGCGTCGTGATCGGCAGCGTGTCCGGCGGCTGCGTCGAGGGTGCCGTCGTCGAGCAGGCTCGGGAGATCCTCGACGGCGGCGCGCCCCGCAGGGTCACCTACGGGGTGTCGGACGACGAGGCGATGGCCGTCGGGCTGACGTGCGGCGGGGAGATCTCGCTGTTCATCGAGCCCTTCGCGGTGCCGGCCTTCGAGACCGTCCGCGACCACATCGCCACCGGTGTGCCGGTCGCCGTCGCCACCGTGGTGGACGGCCCCGGCCCGGTCGGCGCCAAGCTGGTCGTCACCGCCGACGAGACCTACGGGGACCTCGGCAGCGAGGGCCTGGGCGTGGCCGTGACGTCCGACGCCCGCGGGCTGCTCGCCCAGGGCCGCACGGCCCACCGCGGCTACGGCGTCCACGGCGAGCGGCGCGTCGACGACGTCACGGTGTTCATCCAGTCCTTCCAGCCGCCACCGCGGATGTACGTCTTCGGGGCGATCGACTTCGCCACCGCCGTGGCCCGCGTCGGCAAGTTCCTCGGCTACCACGTCGTCGTCTGCGACGCCCGCCGCGTGTTCGCCACCAAGGCCAGATTCCCCGACGCCGACGAGGTCGTCGTGCAGTGGCCCCACCGGTTCCTCCCGACCGCACCGATCGACAGCCGCACGGCCATCTGCGTGCTGACCCACGACCCGAAGTTCGACGTGCCGCTGCTCGAGGTCGCCCTGCGGACCGACGCCGCCTACATCGGGGCCATGGGGTCGCGGCGCACCCACGACGACCGGTTGGAGCGGCTGCGCGAGCTCGGGCTCGGGGACGAGGAGCTGTCCAAGCTCCGGTCACCGATCGGGCTGGACCTCGGCGCCCGGACGCCGGAGGAGACCGCGGTGTCGATCGCCGCGGAGATCGTCCAGCTGCGCTGGGGCGGCAGCGGCAGGCCCCTGACCGACACCGAGGGGCGGATCCACCCGGATCGCGTGGCGGTCCCGTGACCGGTGATGACGTGACCGGCGGCGCGGTGGCTGGTGTGGCCGGGGTGGTCCTGGCCGCGGGCGCGGGGCGTCGGATGGGCAGCCCGAAGGCGCTGGTCACCATCGACGGGCAGCCCCTCGTTCTCAGGGCGGTGGCCGCGCTGGCCGACGGCGGCTGCGCGCACGTGGCGGCGGTCACCGGCGCCGCGGCGGCGGAGGTGGCCGAGGTCCTGGGCCGCGCAGCGGACGTCGCGGTCCTCCACAACCGCCGGTGGGCGTCCGGCATGGGCAGCTCGGTCGCCGCGGGCCTCGGGTGGGCGGCCACCACCACGGCCGGCGCGGTCATCCTCCTGCCGGTCGACACCCCCGGGATCGGCCCGGCGGTGGTGGCCCGCCTGATCGAGGTCTGGCGCGATGGCGGCGCCCCGCCCGAGGGCGTCCTGGCCGCCGCCTACGACGGCCGGCAGCGCAACCCGGTCCTGCTCGGACGGCGCCGCTGGTCCGACGTCGCCGACGTCGTGGAGGGCGACGAGGGCGCCCGCCGCTGGCTCCGGACCCACCCCGACCTCGTGACCGCCGTGGAGTGCGGGGACGTGGGGGACCCCCGCGACCTCGACACGCCTGCCGACGTCGACCGGTGGGTACGTCAGCAGAGGACTGCAAGGATCTGACCGACCCGACCCGGCCGCCCGCGGCCGGACCCTGCACAGGAGAGGCACATGGAGCTCGAGCACACCTTCACCGTCCCGGTCCCGCCCGACGAGGCGTTCCAGGTCCTCCGCGACATCGAGCGGATCGGGCCGTGCATGCCCGGCGCGACGATCGAGTCGGTCGACGGCGACAGCTTCACGGGCAGCGTCAAGGTGAAGATCGGCCCGATCAAGGTCACCTACGCCGGTGAGGCGGCCTACACCTCCGTCGACGAGGCCTCGAAGACCGCGGTCATCGAGGCGAAGGGCAAGGAGCAGCGGGGCCAGGGGACCGCGACCGCCACCGTGACCTCGCGGCTGACCGAGGCGCCCGAGGGCACCGAGGTCCACGTCGTGACCGACCTCGCGGTGACCGGCAAGCCGGCGCAGTTCGGCCGCGGCGTCATGGAGGAGGTCGGCCAGAAGCTGATCAACTCCTTCGCCGAGTGCCTGGCGTCGACCTTGGGCGGCGAGGACGAGGAGGCCGCCGAGGACCCCGCACCCGCCGCAGGGGAGGGGGCTGCCGCGCCGACGGCCGCCCGCGAGGCCGTCCGTCCGCCGAGCGCCCCCGTCGACCGGCCGCGCCGCGAGGCGGAGGCCATCGACCTCCTCGACGTCGCCGGCGCCCCGGTGGCCCGCCGCGCCGCCCCCGTCGCCGGCGTGCTGGTCCTGGTGCTGTTCCTCTGGTGGCTGGTGCGCGGTCGCCGCAGCTGAGGGTCCCGCCGGGTTCTGGGCACGGATCGACTCCGCCGTCCCACGGATCGACTCCGGCGTGGTCCCCCGCCACCCACGGATCGACTCCGACGCCCCACCGATCGACTCCGCATCCCGGGCCGAGATCGCCCTGAGCAGGGTGTTCGCGCACAGATGTGCACTGCCGCCTCCACCACGCGGCCTGGTCGGAGTCGATTCGTGCGGGACGGGGTGACCCCCCGTGCTCCCCGCCCGAGCGACCGGAGTCGATTCGTGCCCGGCGTCGGGGTGATCACGACCTCCCCGACATCAGCGCTCCGGGGGTGAGGCGGCGTCCACCTCCGCCTCCGGGCCGGTGAAGCGGGCCGCGAGCGCGGCGGCCACCGCGACCCCGACGACCACCGCCCACGCCTGCTGGGCGCCCTCGGGGATCTGCCTGGCCGCGAGCTGGATGCAGAAGAGCGCGGTGACCGTGGTGACCGGGGCGCCCAGCGCGGCGAGGCGGGCGGCACCGGGGGCATCTGCACCGGCCACCGCGCGCAGACCGGCCCAGGTGCCGGCGGCGGTGACCGCGGGGACGGCGAGGGCGATCAGCGCGAGGCCGACGAGGAACCCGGTCGGTCGCCACGGGGACCACACGAGCACGGCCGTCAGCGCCGCAGCGGCGAGCACCCCGCCGGCGGTGGCCGAGGCCACGCGGCGCGTCACGATCCGATCCGTCCTCGGGTGCCGGCGTCCTAGCGGCCGGTGAACCGGCCCTCGCGGCGCTCGACGAAGGACGCCAGTCCCTCCGCGGCGTCCTCGGACGTCATGATCCCCTGGAGCGACTGCCGCATGTCGCGGATCGCCGCCCCGGTGCCCTCGTCGCGGGCGAGCCGGGCCTGGCGGAGCGTCGCCTGCACCCCGAGCGGCGCCATCGCCGCGATCCGCTCGGCGATCTCGGTGGCGCGCTCGCGCTGGGTCCCGGCGGGGACGACCTCCTGCACCAGACCGATGCGCAGGGCCTCCTCGGCGCCGAACTCCTCGGCGGTCAGCAGGAACCGCATCGCGTTGCCCCAGCCCAGGTGGCCCGCGGCGCGGATGGTCGCGCCGCCGAAGGGCACGATGCCGCGGGCGATCTCGAGTTGGGCGAAGCGGACGTCGTCCGCCGCGATCACGATGTCGGCTGCCAGGGCCAGCTCGATGCTCAGGGTGAACGCGATCCCCTGCACGGCCATGACCACCGGCTTGGGGCAGGCCGGCCCCCAGACCCCGTACGGGTCGGTCATCCCGGGCGGGATGTACGGCTCCCCCGAGGCCACGGCCGGCCCGACGTCGGCCAGGTCCAGGCCTGCGGAGAAGTGGTCGCCCTCGGCGTGGAGGACCCCGACCCGCAGGTCGTCCTCGGTGGCCAGGCGGTGGTACGCCTCGGCCAGCGCGGCGTTCATCTCCCGGTCGAAGGCGTTGCGCTTGTCGGGCCGGTCGACGCCGATGTGGAGGACGTGGCCGTCGACGCGGGTGGTGATGTGCTCTGCGGGCATCGGTGCTCCGGCGGTGGAGGGGTGGGGGTCCGGTTCGCGGCTGCGCAGGCTACCCCCGGGGCCGCGCACCCCTCTCCGACGGCGGTGTCGCAGCCCGGACCTAGACTCGGGGCCATGTCGACGACGACCGCAGCGCGTCCCACGGAGGGCCGGTTCGAGCTGGTCAGCGAGTACGCCCCGGCGGGTGATCAGCCGCGGGCGATCACCGGCGTCGCGGACGCGCTCGGCCGGGGTGAATCGGACGTGTGCCTGCTGGGCGTCACCGGGTCCGGCAAGACGTTCACGATGGCGAACATCATCGCCGAGGTGCAGCGCCCGACGCTGGTGATGGCCCCCAACAAGACCCTCGCCGCCCAGCTGGCCAACGAGTTCAAGGAGTTCTTCCCCCACAACGCGGTGGAGTACTTCGTCAGCTACTACGACTACTACCAGCCAGAGGCGTACGTCCCCTCCTCCGACACCTACATCGAGAAGGACAGCTCGATCAACGACGAGATCGAGCGGCTGCGCCACGAGGCGACGATGGCGCTGATGACCCGGCGCGACGTGCTGATCGTCGCCTCGGTCTCCTGCATCTACGGCCTGGGGTCCCCGCAGCAGTACGAGAAGTACCACCTGATGATGACCGAGGGGCAGACCGTCGAGCTCGACGACGTCATCAAGCGCCTGGTCGACCTGCAGTACGAGCGCAACGAGCTGAACTTCGTCCGCGGCAAGTTCCGGGTGCGGGGCGACACACTGGAGATCTTCCCCGCCCAGGGCGAGACGGCGTGGCGCATCGAGTTCTTCGGCGACGTGATCGACCGGATCAGCCGGCTCGAGCCGATCACGGGCGAGCTGATCGGCGAGTTCGACCGGGCCATGATCTTCCCGAACAGCCACTACGTCACCGGTGGCGAGAACCTGTCGCGCGCCATCCAGACCATCGAGGCCGAGCTCGGCGAACGCCTGGCCGAGCTCGAGTCCCAGGACAAGCTGCTCGAGGCGCAGCGCCTGCGGATGCGCACCAACTACGACCTCGAGATGCTGCGCGAGATCGGCATCTGCTCGGGGATCGAGAACTACTCCCGCCACCTCGACGGCCGCCGGGCCGGTGAGACGCCGTACTGCCTGCTCGACTACTTCCCCGACGACTTCCTCACCATCCTCGACGAGTCCCACGTGACCGTCCCCCAGATCGGTGGGCAGTACGAGGGCGACCGCTCCCGGAAGGAGACGCTGGTCGAGCACGGGTTCCGCCTGCCGAGCGCCCTCGACAACCGGCCCCTCACCTTCGAGGAGTTCCGCACGAAGGCCAGCCAGACCCTCCACGTCTCGGCCACGCCCGGCCCGTTCGAGCAGCGGATGTCCTCCACCATCGTCGAGCAGGTCATCCGCCCGACGGGGCTGATCGACCCCGAGGTGCAGCTGCGCCCCACCAAGGGCCAGATCGACGACCTGATCACCGAGATCCGCGCGCACGCCGAGCGTGACGAGCGGGTCCTCGTCACCACCCTGACGAAGAAGATGAGCGAGGACCTGACCGACTACCTGCTCGAGGCCGGGCTGAAGGTGCGGTACCTGCACTCGGAGATCAACACCGTCGAGCGCGTCGAGATCCTCCGCGAGCTGCGCCTCGGCCACTTCGACGCGCTCATCGGGATCAACCTGCTGCGCGAGGGGCTGGACCTGCCCGAGGTTGCCCTGGTCGCGATCCTCGACGCCGACAAGGAGGGGTTCCTCCGCTCCGAGACGTCGCTGGTCCAGACGATCGGCCGGGCGGCGCGGAACGTCAACGGCAAGGTCGTGATGTACGCGGACAACCTGACCGACTCGATGCGGAAGGCGATCAGCGAGACCAACCGCCGCCGCGAGCTGCAGATGCAGTTCAACCGCGAGCACGGCATCGACCCCCAGACGATCCGCAAGCGCGTCGGTGACATCATCCAGATGGCCCGCGCGGCCGAGGCGGGCATGCCGTACCAGGCGGCCGACCCGTCCGCGCGCGGCACGGCGGAGAGCCGCGTGGGCATCCCGGACATCGGCGACATGCCCTCTGACGAGCTGGCGACGCTCATCCAGTCCCTGACCGACGAGATGCACCAGGCCGCCGCCGACCTCCGCTTCGAGTACGCCGCGCGGCTGCGCGACGAGATCGGTGAGCTGAAGCGCGAGCTCCGGGGGATGACGGCTGCGAGCTGATCATCGGCGCCGCCCACCGGCAGGTGCGAAGATGTAGTCGGACCATCACTCCCCGTGCACCGGCGGGAGGGTCTCGGACGTCACTGCCCCAGAGCCGTCACACCGGGGGAGGCCTCCGCGGGGGTCCTTGTCAAGTAGTGAGGCCGTAGGTAACTATTGTGACACCCGATCAGGAGTCTGGGATGCGTCTGTCTGCCCTTCTACCCGCGGCGCTGGCCATGGTCCTCGCCGTGGCACTGGTGCCGGCCGTCCCGGCGGGGGGTCAGTCCCACGCCGGTGCCGACCAGCCGGCGCCTGCGGTGCGGGCCGAGCCCTCGGGGGAGGGGTGGACGCCCGGCGAGCTCGACGTCGACTGGGCCGCGTTCGCCGCCGAGCACCGGCAGGCGTACGAGTCGAGCAGATGGGCGTCCGCAGCCGACGTCGCCGCGGATTCCCGCGACGCGCTCCGCGACGATGCGCGGGCGGCCTACGCCCAGGCGACCGGTGAGGGATCCGGCGCCGGCTACGCCGACGTCGGCACCCAGCGGTCCTCAGCGCTGGCCCAGCAGTACTACGACGAGTGCGACGACGGGTCGAACCTCCCCGACGACGGGGTGCAGGCGTCCCGCGCCGGCCTCTACCGCGGCGGCGCGGACACCACGGGCGGCACGTCCTACAACCCGTCCGCGCCGGCACCGCCTCCGCAGATCGACCTGCGCAGCATCTTCATGCTCCAGTCGACCGACGACGGCGGGCGCTTCGACCAGACCGCGTTCCTCGTCTACGCCTGCCAGCAGTGGGGCTTCGAGAACCTGGGCGCCGGCGGGATCACCTTCGGCCTCCACGTCTCGATCGAGGAGAGCGCGAACGAGTACCCGACCATCCTCGGCGACCCCGAGGCCGGACCCGACTTCATCGTCACGATCTTCCCCGAGCGCAGCGTCCCGGACCGGCCCTACCAGATCATGGCCATCCGCACGCCGTCGCGTGACCGCTCGACGTGGACCGTGACGTTCCTCGACCGGGCCGAGCGGATCGACGGCTACGAGATCGACGGTGTCGTGCCCACCAGCGCGATCGGCGACTTCACCGCCGACGACGGCTTCGCCTGGACCGTCGAGGCCGTCGACACCCAGCAGCCGTCCGGCGGTCGTGACTGGTTCCCCGAGCGCAACTGGCAGCTCCGCGTCGGCGACGGCGAGGACGAGATCGTCGGCACGCACATCCCCCAGTTCCCCGTGCCGGAGGCCTGCGGCCTGCAGGCCGAGGCCGTCGACGACCGGATCACCTACCGGCTCCAACCGCAGGCGGTGACGCCGAACGACGATGGCTGGGTCCACCAGTGGTACCAGCGCCAGATCCAGGCCGACGACGCCTGGGACACCATCCGGGACTCCTCCACCGGCGGGCGCAGCCGCCCGGTCACCATCGCGGTGGTCGACACCGGGATCGACTCGACCCGGGCCGACTTCGTCGAGGGCGGCGTGCGGGTCGTGGGTGGCCTCGATGCCGTCTACGGCCTCGAGCTCGAAGGTGAGGACAACGGCGGCGCGATCGGTCCGATCATCGGCCCCCGGGGCGTCGCCTACGAGGCCATCGGGGTCAACGCGCGCAACTCCGACCGCGACCCCCACGGCACCGGCGTGGCCAGCCTGATCGGCGCCCGCGGCAACAACACCTTCGGGATCGCCGGCGTCGACTGGGGTGCCCGGCTGATGCCGATCCGCGTCAACGACGTGAACGGCTGCATCAGCAACGTCGTCGTCGCCGAGGGCATCAAGTGGGCCGTCGACCACGGCGCCGACGTCGTGCACGTCTCGCTCGGCGCCCCTGAGACCGCGCTGTTCACCCCCGACGACGCCGAGGCGGACACGCCTGAGTGCAACGACGGGCTCGACAACGACCGCGACGGCGCCGCGGACTTCCAGCCACCGGCCGGCGCCGCGCCGGACCTCGGCTGCGACAGCGCCGACGACGGATCGGAGGGCGTCGACGTGACGGCGGGCGGCGACGGCGGGGTCGATCCGACCCCGGCGTGCAGCGACGGGCGCGACAACGACGCCGACGGCGTCACCGACACCGCCGACGCGGACTGCAGCGGTCCGGATGACGACTTCGAGGGCAAGGACGGCGAGTCCGAGGCCTTCGACCCGCTCCGCGAGACGATCGACTACGCCATGGAGCAGGGCGTCCCCGTGGTCACCTCCGCCGGCAACTTCGGCTCCTCCGGCGACCCGGTCGTGTACCCGGCCGCCTACCCCGGCGTCATCGCCGTGGGTGCGAGCGACCGCGACGGCAACCGGGCGTTCTACTCCTCGACCGGCCGGTGGCTCGATGTGATCGCCCCGGGTGGCAGCAACACCCGCACCCTCGCCGGCGACCTGGCCGTGCTGTGGGAGCTCGACCGCATCCGGACCGTCGCGGGCACCAGCTTCGCCGCGCCGCTCGTCACGGGCGCGATCTCGCTGTACCTCGGGCTGAACCCGCACATCGCGCGGCCGTTCACGCCGTCGCCGACCCCGCCGGACCCGGGCAGCAACTTCCCCGACCCGCCGGACGGGTACCAGCGCACCGTCGACGACGTGAGCATCGCCGTGCAGAACGGCGTGGTGGACCGCCCGCCGGCCGGCCACGACCTGCTGAACGGCTGGGGCCGGCTCGACGTCGACCGGATGCTCGACGTGCAGGCGGTGGGCGGGCCGCTCATCGACCCGGCCCGTGCCCAGCTCCCGCGGACGAACGCCGATTCAGTCGTCGAGGCCGCCGAGGACATCGCGCTCAGCCGGCCGACGGACTTCCCGCCCTTCGTGACGTTCACCCGCAGCGACGTCGCGGTGGACGCGCTGGCCGGTGCGCCGCTCCTGTCCGAGGGGCCGCTCCTGGTCGCCCGACAGGACGGGATCGCCGCCTCGACGATGGAGGTGCTGGCCGAGCTCATGCCGGACGGCGGGCAGGTGTACCTGCTCGGCGGCGAGGCAGCCCTCGGACCGGCCGTCGAGTCCCAGCTGCGCGACGCCGGCTACGCCCCGACCCGCCTGGCCGGGCCCAGCCGCGTCGAGACCGCGGTGGCGATCGCTGACGAGGTCCGGGACCGGTACCCGGGTGGCGGCACCGTCGCCGTCGCGCGCGCAGACGGCGGCAACAGCCCGACCGCCCAGTGGGCCGACGCGCTGAGCGGCGGCGCCTGGGCCGCGGACACCACGACCCCGCTCGTGGTCACGGGCACCGACCAGCTGCACCCGGCGGTGGCGGAGGCGCTCGACCGCTGGGGCACGACGTCGACCGTCGTCTTCGGTGGGACTGCAGCGATCAGCGACGCGGTCGTCGACCAGCTGCCGTCCCCGACCCGGATCGCCGGTGCCGAGCGCGCCGCGACCGCCGTCGAGGTCGCCGACCGCCTGTGGTCCGACGACGTCGACGGCTACACCATCGTCAACGGCTACTACGCCCGCGGATGGGTCCACGCCCTCGCGGCCGCCGGCTGGGCCGCGGACGAGGACCGGCCGCTGCTCTACACCGGCGGTGACGAGGTGCCAGCCGCCACGCTCGACCTGCTCGCGGGGGCGTGCCCCGGGGTCGACGAGGTCCGCCTCATCGGCGGTGGCAGCCTTATCAGCCACGACGCCGAGGACGCCCTGGCGGCCGAGGTGCGCTGCTGATGCGCCACCGCACCCGGCCCCGGCCCTACGATGAGCCGGTGTCACCGCACCGGTCGCCCGTCCGCCTGATGGCGCTGCTCGGCGCGGTCACCGTCCTCGCGGCGGCGTGCGTGTCGTCCGAGCCACCGCCCGCCGACGTGCCACCCGTCGCCGTGCCCGCGGTCACGACCATGCCGGCGACCCCGCCCGAGCCGGTCACCGATGACGTGGTCACGGCGATCGAGGACTACTGGGAGGCCCGCGACGCGGCGTTCGCCGCAGGTCCCGAGGCCGGCCTCGCGTTCGTGGTCGCGAACAACCACCCCCTGCTGCCCTACACCGCCGAGGAGTGCCGCGAGGCGTGGTTCGACGGTGAGGTCCCCCCCGGCTTCGCCGAGCGCAACGCGCTGCTCGAGGGGTCGATCGAGTCCGATCCCGGCTGGCAGATGGTCACCGGGCCGCTGGCGGGCCGTGACATCGGCCAGGGCCTGTTCACCATGGTCGTCGCGTTCAGCTACGAGGGCGACCTGCTCCGCGTCGCCGACCGCGTCGCCAACGTGCACCTGCAGGTGATCGGCGACGACGTCAGCCACTTCCTGCTGTGCGAGGAGCCGGAGGTCATCGTCGCCGCGGCCCCCACCACCGCGGCGACCACGCCGGCGACCAGCGGCGGCGGCACGACCACGACGCCCACGTCACGGCCGACGACCACCCCCACCCAGCCGACGACGCTGCCGCCGATCACGGCCACGCCGCAGCCGACCACGCCCGGGGGCGGGGGCGGGACCGGGACCCCGACGGCGCGGCCGACGGCCGGCCCGCCGGGGGAGCGGCCCCCGGGCACCGGCATCGACTTCTGCGACGAGGGCGACCCCGGCGCCCAGCCGGTCGCCGGCGACTACTTCCTCTGCCCCGACGACGACATCGACAACTCCCGCGGCGAGGACGCCGGTTCGTCCGAGCCGAACCCGACCATCACCGGCGGCACGTCGGGCTAGACCGGGCCCTCAGGCGAACCCGGCCCTGCCGCCGGCGCTGCCCGTCATCCGCCGGCGGAGCTCGTCGGCGTTCCCCAGCAGCTCATCGAGCGCGGCGGAGACGTGGGCGGCACCGACGGTGGGGACCGGACCGTCCGGCCCGGCGGCGTGCAGCACGGCCCGGCGGCAGAGCTCGCGGAGGAACGACGCCGTGACCCCGTCCGTGCGCGTGACGACGGCGTCCCGGTCGGCATCGGTCAGGTCGAAGCCGCGCCCGTAGGTGGCGAGGAGGCGCCGCCGGCCGTCGGCGTCGGGCAGCGGGATCTCGACGGCGAGGTCGATGCGGCCGGGGCGTTGGGCGAGCGCGGGTTCGAGCAGGTCGGCGCGGTTGGTCGTGAGGGCGAAGATGACATCGGCGTCCGGGCCGATGCCGTCCATCTCGTTCAGCAGCTCGAAGAGGAGGGGTTGGGTGCCCTGCGGTCCGATGTCACGCTCCTGGGCGACCAGGTCGACGTCCTCCATCACCAGCATCGACGGGGCCAGCGCGCGGGCCATCTCCGCCGCCGGGGCGATCATGCCGAACGCGGTCCCGGACAGGACGATCGTCGTCCGGTCCGGCATCCGCCCCATGAGGTGCGTGAGGGTGTGCGTCTTGCCGGTGCCCGGGGGTCCGTACAGCAGCAGACCGCGCTTCAGGGGCTGGCCGGCGGCGCGGAGGGCAGCCGCGCGCTGGGTGACGCCGAGGGTCTGCTGCTCGATCTGCTCGAGCGCGCCCGCGGGGAGGATCACGTCGTCGCGCGCGACGACCTCGGTCGCGACGAACTCGACGGTCGGGCTGCCGGCGTGGTACGGCCCGTGGCGGGTGCCGAGGACGATGGCCTGCCCGCGGTGGACGTCGTGCTCGCGGACCAGGTCGCGCAGCTCCGCCACGACGCGCTCGGCCGTGGGTGCCTCTGCCGCGAGGAGCTCGACCTCCAGGTCCTCGCTGTGCTCCGTGGGACCGTGCACGAGCGCCACGAGGGGGACGTCGCCGTCGACCATGAGCACCAACCCGTGCTGGATGCACGAGAGCGATTCCGTCAGCGACACCGGACACGAGCGGTAGTCCACCGGACCGACGTCCACGACGGCGCCGCCGTGCAGCCCCCTCTGGACCGGCTGGAGCAGCTCCCCGAGGGACATCGGGTTGAAGCGGCGGTTGGGGATCCCGAGTCCGAGGACCGTGACGTCGCGGCCAGGAGACGCGGCCCAGGCATCGATGGCCCGCTGGAGGTTCGGGTGGTCGTGGGCCGGGAGGGACAGGGCGATGACGGCGAGAGCGCGCGGATCCACCTCGAGGTGCTCGCGGATCAGACGGCTGATCGGCGTGTCCTCGGCCGGCTCGAGCGCGATCACGTGGCGCAGGAAGGCGGCGTAGGTGCGGGCGAAGTCCTCGGTGTCCACGGCATCCCCTCGGTCGGAGGGTCCGCACCGTAGGGGACCGCGAGGCGTGCGCGAGCGGAGATCTCACCGGTCTGTGGATGTCGCCCACACGTCGGCCACATGCACCAGGTGGGGCCGGCAGGGTGCCGCCGCCTCCCGGCCGCCCACCGAGCGCGACGGCGGCGGGGTCAGGCGCTCTGCAGCCGCTGGGAGTCGATGGTGAAGAGGTCCGCCGAGCCGGCGGTCACCGAGTCGAGCAGGCCGCCGACCGTCGGCAGGACGTTCGCGGCGTAGAACCGGACCGTGGCCAGCTTGTCGGACAGGAACGGGTCGTCGCCGCCCGCGTCGATCGCGGCCTTCGCGGCCTGCGCCTGGATCGCCAGCAGCCACCCGCCGAGGGTCACGGCCATCATGCGGAGGAACGGCGTGGCCCCGCCGAAGGACATGGCGAAGTCGGTGCGGTTGGTGACCAGCCACTCGATGGCCTCCTCGACCGCGTCGAGCGCCCGGCCGAGCTGGGTCCCGAGCTGGCCGTAGGCGTCGTCGTCGAGGGTGCCGGCCAGCTCGCGCACCTCGGCCAGCAGCCCCTTGACGAACGCGCCGCCGTCCATCGGCAGCTTGCGGCCGACGAGGTCCATCGCCTGGATGCCGTTGGTGCCCTCGTAGATCGGGGCGATCCGGGCGTCCCTGAAGTGCCGGGCGACCCCGGTCTCCTCGACGTAGCCCATGCCGCCGTGGATCTGGATCGCGATCGACGTGAGCTCCACGCCCAGGTCGGTGCACCACGCCTTCGACAGCGGGGTCAGCAGGTCGGCCAGCTTGCGCTCGCGCTCCGCCCGCGCCTCGTCGTCGGCGTGGTGGGCGAAGTCGAGCGCGGCGGCGTTGCGGTAGGTCAGCGCCCGCATCGCCTCGATCTGGGACCGCATCGTCAGGAGCTGACGCCGCACGTCGGGGTGGGCGACGATGCGGGACTGCCCCGCCTCGAGGTCCTCGTCGCCGGGGGCCTTGCCCTGCCGGCGCTCCCAGGCGTAGGCCACGGCGTCCTGGTAGGCGCGCTCGGCGATCGCCAGGCCCTGCAGGCCCACGCCGAGTCGAGCGTCGTTCATCATCGTGAACATCTGGCGCATGCCCTCGTTGGGCTGGCCGACGATGTACCCGACGGCCCGGTCGTACTCCATCACGCAGGTGGGGGAGGCGTGGATGCCGAGCTTCTCCTCGATCGACACCACCTGCACGCCGTTGCGCTCACCCAGCGACCCGTCGTCGCGGACCAGGAACTTGGGGACCAGGAACAGCGAGATGCCCTTGGTGCCCGGGGGGGCGTCGGGCAGCCGGGCCAGGACCAGGTGGCAGATGTTCTCGGTCAGGTCGTGCTCGCCCCAGGTGATCCAGATCTTCGTCCCGGTGATCGAGTAGGTCCCGTCGTCGTTCGGGACGGCCTTGGTGGTCAGGGCACCGACGTCCGACCCCGCCTGGGGCTCGGACAGGTTCATCGTCCCGGCCCACTCGCCGCTGATCATCTTCGGCATGAAGGTCTGCTGGAGGTGGTCGTCGCCGTGGGCGAGCAGGTCGACGACGGCGCCGGTGGTCAGCAGCGGGTTCAGGCTGAAGGCCATGTTGGCCGACGTGAGCATCTCCTTCGCCGCCAGGGCGACCGCGGTCGGGAACCCGCCCCCACCGAAGCGCTCGGGGAACTGCAGCGCCCCCCACCCCGACTGCACGTAGGCGTCGTAGGCCGCCTTGAACGAGTCCGGCGTGACGACCTCGCCGTCGCGCAGCACCGAGCCCTGGGTGTCACCGTCGACGTTGGTGGGGGCGACCACCTCGGCGTAGAACCGGCCAGCCTCCCGGAGGAGCCCCTCGACCAGTTCGGCGTCGGCGTGCGCGAACGCCGCCATCCCCTGGATCTCGTCGAGCCGGGCCACGTGCTCGAGGGTGAACAGCATGTCCTTGACGGGGGCGCGGTAGGTCATCGCGGAGGCTCTCCTCTGGGTCGCCGGTCGATCGGTTACCGGTGGGTAGGCGAGCGTACCCGGCGTGGGCTAGCGGCTCCCAGCCGGCAACGAGGCCAGGATCCCGCGCGCGCCGTCCCGCACGATCCGCACGACCTCGGCGAACCCCTCGGGTCCTCCGTAGTAGGGGTCGGGGACGTCGGTGCCCGGCTCATCGGTGAAGTCGCGCAGCAGCCGCAGCTTGGCCAGGGCGGCCTCGTCCGGCGCGCGGCGGCGCAGCTCCTCGAGGTTCGAGCGGTCCATCGCGACGATCAGGTCGAAGTCGGCGAAGTCGGCGTCGGCGACCTGGCGTGCGACGGACGTGAGCGCCATGCCGACGCCGCTGGCGGCGTCCACCATCCGCGGGTCGGCGGGCTCGCCGACGTGGTACGCGGCGGTCCCGGCGGAGTCCACCTCGACGTCGACGCCCGCCTCGGCGGCGGCGTGCCGGAGCGCGGCCTCGGCGGTGGGGGAGCGGCAGATGTTCCCGAGGCAGACCATCAGGATCTTCGTCGTCATGGCTCAGGCGTCGCCGCCCTTGGCGACGACGGTCAACAGCTCGTAGCTCGCGACCTCCGCGCCATCGCCGTTGGTGATCCGGGTGTCCCAGCGGACCTCGCCGTAGGGCTGGTCGGTCCGCGGGCTCTTGGACTTGCAGGTGAGGGTGACGGTGATCGCGTCGCCGGGGTACACGGGAGCGCCGAAGTGCAGGTCGTTCAGCCCCTGGTTGGCCAGCAACGGCCCCTTCGGCGCGTGGACGAACATCCCGGCGGCCCAGCTGAGCAGCAGGTAGCCGTGCGCGACCCGACCCTCGAAGAACGGGTGGTCGGCGACGGCGTCGGCGTCCACGTGGGCGTAGAAGCGGTCGCCCGTGGAGTCGGCGAACGCCTCGATGTCCGCCAGGGTGACCTCCCGCGGGCCGACGACGACCTGGTCGCCGACCTGGACCTCCTCGAGGGTCTTCGCCATCGGGTGGACCTCGGTCCGCTGGGCGTCCGCCCCCGGCAGCCACGTGCGGGTGGCACCGGTGATCAGCGACGGCGGCCCCTGCAGGGCCGTGCGCTGCATCAGGTGGAGGATCCCGCGGATGCCGCCGAGCTCCTCACCGCCCCCGGCCCGGCCCGGCCCCCCGTGGACCATCGTCGGCATCGGCGAGCCGTGGCCGGACTGCGACGCCACGACCTCGCGGTTGACCATGTGGATGCGGCCGTGGTGGGCGGCGGCGCCGAGCACCACCTGCCGGGCGACGTCCAGGTCGTCGGTGAACAGCGACCCGACCAGGCTGCCGTCGCCGCGGGCCGCCAGCGCGACCGCCTCGTCGAGTCCGTCGTAGCCGAAGACGGTGGCGACGGGCCCGAACGCCTCCACGGTGTGCAGCGGGGTGGCCCAGGGGTCGTCCGCGGCCAGCACGACCGGCGCCATGAACGCGCCGGCCTCGACGTCCACCCCGGCGACGCGACCGTCGGGGTCGCCGACGACGATGCGGGCGTGCACCCCCAGCTCGGCGACGGCCCGGCGCACCGCGTCGCGCTGGGCCAGGCTCACGAGCGGACCGACGGTGGTCGCCTCGTCGCGCGGGTCGCCGACGACGACGTCGGCCAGCCGCGCCGCGAGCGCCTCGGCCACGTCGTCGGCCCACCGGTCGGGCACGAGGGCCCGCCGGATCGCGGTGCAACGCTGCCCGGCCTTCGCGGTGATCTCGGCCACCACCTCGCCGCAGAAGGCGTCGAACTCGGGGCTGCCGGGCTCGGCGTCCGGACCGAGGATCGCGCAGTTGAGCGAGTCCTGCTCGGCGTTGAAGACCGCGCCGGACTCGACCACCGCGGGATGCGCCTTCAACGTCCGGGCGGTGGCCGCCGAGCCGGTGAAGGCCACGACGTCCTGGCTGGTCACGTGGGCGAGCAGCTCACCGGGCTCGCCCACCACAAGCTGGAGCGCCCCCTCGGGCAGGTGGCCCGACTCGATGATCCGCCGCACCACGGCGGCGGTCAGGTACGCCGTCTGCGGCGCGGGCTTCACCACCGCCGGCAGGCCGGCGATGACGGCGGGCGCCAGCTTCTCGAGCATCCCCCACACGGGGAAGTTGAAGGCGTTGATCTGCAGCATCACGCCGTGGCGCGGCGTGAAGACGTGCTGGCCGATGAACGACCCGTCCCGGCTGAGGACCTCCGGCGCCCCGTCGTGGACCACGTGGGCGTTGGGCAGCCCCCGTCGCGCCGCCGAGGACACCGACCGGGCGGTCACGATCCCGCCCTCCACGTCGAAACCCCGGTCGGCCCTGGTCGCACCGGTGGCGAAGGACAGCTCGGCGAAGTCCTCCCGGTGCGCCATCAGGTCCGCTGCCACGTCCTTCACGGCGACCGCCCGCTCGTGCAGGGTCATCGCGCGCAGGGCCGGACCCCCCACGTCGCGGCCGTGCGCCAGGATCCCGGCGAAGTCGAGGCCGGAGGACGACGCGGTCGCCACGGGCGCGCCGGTGGCCGCGTCGCGCATCTCGACCTGCACCCCCTCCCCGGCTTCCCAGCGTCCTCGGACGTAGCTCTCCAGCTGCATGTGGATCTCGGCTCCTGCATCGGGGTCGGGGGATGCGACCCGGATCATCGCATCCGCGACGGGCGTCCCGGGTGGCTGATCAGATCGGACCAGTCCACCTCGCCGTCGGCACCGAACGACCCCACGAGGCCGCGGTGCGATCCGGGTCAAGGTACGACAGAAGTAGTAGGCAACGGTTTCCCGCCCTCGCGTTCGGCGCAGGACCGCCGTCAGCGACGCACCCGCGGCCCAGCCCGCACGATCCCGACGAAGAAGGACACATCCGATGCGATCGACCATCACGCTCCGCAGCCTGATGCTGCTGCTCGTCCTGGCCATGCTGGCCGGTGCCTGCGCCGCGGAGGAGGGCGGCGACGACGAGGCCGACACCGGCGCCAGCGAGGCCGCCGCCGACACCGGCGAGACCGCTGACCCCGCCGCGCAGGAGGACGCCTCCGAGGCGATGGCCACCGAGGAGATGGCCACCGAGGAGATGGCCACCGAGATGACCGAGGACGCGGGGGCCACCGACGCCGCCGTCGCGGACTCGACCCAGGCCTGTGACACCGACGCGATCGTCGAGGCCGTCGAGGGCGGTGCCGAGGAGGGCACGCTCGACGGGATGACCGACGACCCGGTGGGGACCGCGGCCTCCAACAACCCGGTCCTGACCACCCTGACGGCCGCCGTCACCGAGGCCGGCCTGGTCGACACCCTGAACACGGCCGAGGCCCTGACGGTCTTCGCGCCGACCGACTGCGCGTTCGCGGCCCTCGACCCCGCGACCCTCGACGCGGCGCTCGCCGACCCGACCGGGCTGCTGACCACCGTCCTCGGCTTCCACGTCATCCCGGGCGAGCAGATCGCCTCCGCCGACCTCTCCGGTGAGTACACCACCTTCACCGGTGAGACCCTCACCGTCGAGGGCGACATGGTCGCCGGCCAGGCCCAGATCGTCGTGCCCGACATCCAGACCGCCAACGCGACCGTCCACCTGATCGACTCCGTCATGCTGCCGCCGAGCGCCAGCGGCGGTGCCGAGGCGGGCGCCACCGAGGCCGGGTAGCCCAGCCTCCCGAGCCACCCGCGGCCGGCCGTCCACCTCGGACGGCCGGCCGTGTCGCGTGCACGCCGCTCGCGCGCGCCCCCCGACGGCGGACCCGGCGAGGTCGGCGGCTAGCCTGGCGCGCCGACCGCGCTCCAGAGGGGACCGCCCATGGCATTCGACGACCGCACCTGCTGGCTCATCCGGCCCGGCGGCCGCAGCCGGCTGCCACAGGCCTTCGTGACCCACGGCCTGGTGTCGATCGCCTGGGAGTGGGACGGGATCGCCGACCTCCGGGCGACCGAGGACGCCGAGATCTTCCTCGCGCTGCAGGCGGCCGGGCGGCGGAAGCCCGCCGACGACCTGCGGGATCTCCGGATGTTCGCCAACCGGCTGTCCACCGGCGACGTCGTGGTGGTCCCCGATCCGCTGGCCGACGACCTGCTCCTCGGCGAGATCGCCGGCGAGTACGACTTCGAGGCGGGCCGTGGCGTCCACCGCCACGCCCGTCCCATGCGCTGGTTCGGCCGGGTCGCGACCGCCCACGTCGACGACGTGCTGCTCACCTCGGCTGCCGCGAAGGACGTGATCCGACGGCTGTCCGAGCAGCGGGGCTGGCAGCGCCTGGCCGGCGAGGTCGACGACTTCCTCGGACGGGACCCGTCCGACGTCCCCCTCGCCGCGCGGAAGGCGGCCGCGCGCACCGCCACCCCGCGGCCACGCGCCAGGGCGTCGGCGCCTGCGAAGCCCGCACGGGCGGCGGTCCCCGACCGGCTCTGCCCCGGGTGCGGGCTGCTGCGCGCCCCGACCCTCTTCGCGGGGGACGAGGAGTACTGCCGCGACTGTGCGTGAGTGCACGGCCTTCAGCAGCGGCGCGTGGGACTGGGAGTGGCGGGGGTTGATCTCGAGCTCGAGGACCGCATGCCCGGCGCCACCGTCGCGCTGGTGGCCCGCGAAGGTGATCGGCTGTCGGAGCTCCACGACCAGGACGCCTACAGCACGAAGCTCGCCGAGGTGCACCTGTCGGCCCCGGACCACGACGAGCTGCTGGCGCGCTGGGAGGCGTGCGTCGACGCCCTCGCCTTCGAGGTCGACGGCGTGCCGGCGACCATCGGCGCGGGGGAGGGGGCCTAGCGTGCGCGTCGTCGAGGACCTGCCCCACGAGGTGCGACAGGACGAGCACGTCGAGATCGCGATGCCGGACGGCGTGCGGCTCGCCGCGCGGATCTGGCGGCCCGCGTCGAGTGACGTCGACCCGGTGCCCGCCGTGCTCGAGATGATCCCGTACCGCAAGCGGGACATGACCGCCGTCCGCGACTCGATCCACCACCCGTACATGGCGGGGCACGGCTACGCGTCGGTCCGCGTCGACCTGCGCGGCAGCGGGGACAGCGGGGGGGTCCTGACCGACGAGTACCTCGAGTCCGAGCTGGCCGACGCCGAGGCCGTCCTCGACTGGCTCGCCGCGCAGCCGTGGTGCACCGGCCGGGTCGGCATGCTCGGCATCTCCTGGGGCGGGTTCAACGGCCTGCAGGTCGCCGCCCGCAGACCCGACCCGCTCGCCGCCGTCGTCACCGTCTGCTCCACCGACGACCGCTACGCCGACGACGTCCACTACATGGGCGGCTGCCTGCTCAGCGACAACCTGTCGTGGGCGTCCACCATGTTCGCCTACAACTCCTGCCCGCCCGACCCGGCCCTGGCCGGTGACCGGTGGCGGGAGATGTGGCGCCGACGGTTGGAGGGCAGCGGCCTGTGGCTCGAGACCTGGCTGCGGCACCAGCGGCGCGACGGGTACTGGGCCCACGGGTCGGTCTGCGAGGACCTCTCAGCCATCGACGTCCCGGTGCTGGCCGTCAGCGGCTGGGCGGACGGGTACTCGAACGCCGTCTTCCGGCTGCTCGAGGGCCTCGACGTCCCCTGCGAGGGGTTCATCGGCCCGTGGAGCCACGCCTACCCCCACCTGGGCCGACCGGGACCGGCCATCGGCTTCCTCCAGGAGGTCGTCGGCTGGTGGGACCGGTGGCTGCGTCCGACCGGGCCGACGACGCCGACGGCGCCTCCGACGACCGCCCGGCGCTGCGCATCTGGATGCAGGAGAGCGTCCCGCCCGCCACCGCCTACGACGAGCGGCCGGGCCGGTGGGTCGGCGAACCGTCGTGGCCGAGCGCGGGGGTCCGGGTCGAGGAGCGCTCCCTCGCCGAGGGCCTCGCCACCCCGGCGGGGGCCGCCAGCACCGGCTCGGGTCCGGCGCTGCAGATCGAGTCGCCGCTGTCGGTCGGGCAGTTCGCCGGCAAGTGGTGCAGCTACACCGCGCCGCCCGACCTGCCCTACGACCAGCGGGAGGAGGACGGCGGATCCCTGGTCTTCGACTCCGCCGTGCTCGACGAGCGGGTGGAGATCCTGGGGATGCCGGTGGTCGAGCTGGAGGTCGCGGCCGACCGCCCGGTGGCCATGGTCGCCGCGCGGCTCTCGGACGTGTCGCCGGAGGGCCGGGCGACCCGCGTGACCTACGGCCTGCTGAACCTGACCCACCGCGACGGCCACGCCGAGCCCGCGCCGCTGGTGCCGGGGCAGCGGTATCGCGTGCAGGTGGTCCTCAACGGCGTGGCACAGGCGTTCCCGCCCGGACACCGGATCCGGCTGTCGCTCTCGTCGTCCTACTGGCCCCTCGCCTGGCCGCCCCCCGGAACCGGCCTGCCTGACCGTCCACCCCGCCGACAGCACCCTCCGCCTCCCCGTCCGCGACCCCCGTCCGGAGGACGACGACCTGGTGACGTTCGGTCCCCCCGAGGGGACGGCGCCGCTGGCTGCCGAGCAGGTGCGGCCCGGCGAGCAGACCTGGCGCGTCGTCCGCGACCTGGTGACCTACGGCTCCGCGCTCGAGGTCGTCAAGGACCTGGGCGAGGTCCGCTTCCCCGACATCGACTGGTCCCTCCGCCGTCGGGCCGAGGAGCGGTACAGCTGGGTCGGCGACGACGTCACGTCCGCGCGCGGCGACGCCCGGTGGACCATGCGCGTCGCCCGGGGCACGTGGTCGGCCGAGACGCGCACCGCGACCGCGCTGACCTGCACGCCCCGCACGTTCGTCCTCCACGCCACCCAGGACGCCTACGAGGGCGACCGCCGCGTCGATGCGCGCACCTGGAACGTCGAGGTGCCGCGCGACCACGTCTGAACGACCTCGTCAGGTGGTAGGTACCTGCCCATGGAGATCACCAAGCTGCACCAGTCCGCGGTCATCCTCGCCAAGGACGGCGGCGGCCGGATCGCCATCGACCTGGGGACCCGCCCCGACGGCCCCCACGACCTCGACGCGATCGGCAGCCTCGACGCCGTCCTGTTCACCCACCGCCACTCCGACCACATGGACACCGCCGTGGTCGACGCGCTCCTCGACCGCGACGTGCCCGTGTACGGCAACGCGGACGTCTGCGAGGCGCTGGGGGAGCGCCCCGTCACCCGCATCGAGTCCGGCAGCGCCCTGCAGGTGGCCGGGTGGGCGGTGGCGCCGCACGACATCCCGCACGTGGTCATGGTCGACGGGTCGCCGGGTCCCCCAACACGGGGCTGGTCTTCGACGACCACCTGCTGCACCCCGGCGACGGGATGGACGTCGACGGCGTGCGCGTCGACGTGCTCGCGGTGCCGATCGCCGGGCCGTCCATCTCGTTCCGCGACGCCTACCGCATGGTCGAGCGGCTCGGCCCCTCGACCGCCATCCCCATCCACCACGACGTGTTCGTCGCCGACCCGCGGATGTTCGCGGACCGCTGCGGGATCGCCCGGGTGATCGTGCTCGACGACGGCGAGTCGACCACCGTCTGAGCGAGCGCCGCGGTGCGGGGGCTCAGTCCCGCAGCGGCAGCGTCGCGATCGCGGCCTCGACGGCGGACAGGTCGACGCTCCGGGCGGGGACCCGGGGGGTCGCGGCCGGCGGCACGACGTCGGTCGGCGTGTCGCCCGGGCGGCCGAGGAGGAACCCCTGCGCGTAGCGGATGCCGATCTGCTCCACGACCTGCAGGTCCGCGAGGTCCTCGACGCCCTCCGCGATCACCTCGCCGTCCTGGCTGGCGGCCAGGTCGCGGATCATCTGCAGCACGATGCGCCGCGACGGGTCGACCGCGCAGCCCTGCACCAGCTCGCGGTCGACCTTGATCAGATCCGGTCGCACCTCGAGGATCCGCGCCAGGCTCGAGTACCCCGTGCCGACGTCGTCGATCGCCAACCGCAGCCCGCGGGCGCGGAGGCCGTCGAGCACCAGGTCGCGGTGGGGGACCGCCGGCATCGCGACGTCCTCGGTGATCTCCACGACGACGCGTTCGGGGTCCACGTCCCGCAGGCGCCGCCCGACCCCGCCCCAGGCGAGCGCCTCGAGCGAGAGGTTCATGCTGAGGAACCGCCCGTCGCGCATCGTCGGCAGGGCCCGGAGCGCCTCTGCGAAGGCCTTGGACTCGAGCGCGAGACCGAGCCCCGCACGACGCGCGGCGGCCAGCCACGGGCCGGGCGACGCCGGCTCGCGGATCGTGACGCGGCACAGCGCCTCGAACCCGACGGTCCGTCGCGCCCAGAGGTCGACGATCGGCTGGAAGACGGTGCGGAGGGACCCGGGCGTGTCCAGCACCTCGTGGACATCCGATGCGGTGATCGCCTGCATGACGAGCCCCCTGTGGTCCGGCGGGTCCGGCGATCCCCGCCGCCGGCAAGCACCACCTTACCCTCAGTAGGAACTAGTAACCCTCAGCCATTCCCGGCCGGACGGTCGTCAGGGTCGGCGGCGGAGAGGGTCAAGGTCCTCACCCGCCTGCCGATGAGGAGGGTGAGCGACGAGACCGGGAGGAGACCCGCATGCCACGCCGACGCCGGTGGACCGAGCGGTCCTGCGATGCGCCCGGTCACCTCGAGCTCGGCGGCTGGACGGTCATCTTCGACGCGCCGCACACCGGCACCCTCCCCTACGTCTTCACCGAGGTCGTCGACGGGTGCGGGCAGGTCCACCGCCGACTGCTGGAACCCGGTGTCGACCTGCTCGTCCACGGCGACGTCCTCCGCGTGCGCCGCATCGCCGAGGACGCCGTCGTGTTCCGCACCGCGTCGACCAGCGACGTGGCGCAGGTCGCCTGAGGGCACCTCCCGGTCACGCCCTTGTCAGCCGGGTGCACCACCGGCCGGTGGGCCGCCTGGACCTCCGGGTCCCGCGGGACCGCCGGCGGGCGGGGCACCGCCGCCTCCCTCCGAAGCCGGCGCCGGGGTGGCGCTGACGGGGACGTCGAGGCGGATGGCGAGGCCATCGCCCGGGGTGCCCGTGATCGTGCCGAGCTGCAGAGCGGCGGCGTCCTCGCCGAAGACGCCGTCGGTCTCGAGCGACAGCTGGGAGAGGTTGGGGGTGCTCTGCTCGTAGCCGCTCGTGGCGCCGTAGATCTCCTCGCAGATGGCTTGGGGGATGGCGATCTGGGAGGTGGCGATCGCGTTGGCGACGTCGGTGGCGGCGTCGAGGCTCGGGAAGACCTCGAAGTGGATGTGGGGCCAGCGGCCGGCGTAGCAGCCGGGGAACACCGAGGTGAGCGGACGATCCCGTCTGCGTCGGCGGCCTGCACGCCGCGGAGCCAGTTCTGGTCGGTCACGCCCTCGGAGTACAGCGAGTAGCGGCCCTGGTCGTCGCAGTGCCACACGTAGACGGCGGCGCCGGCGTAGGGGACGCACCCGTCGTCGCTGTCCTCGATGTACATCTCGATCTCGAACGGCACGCCGCTGGCGCTGCCCGACAGCTCGCCGATGCTGGACGTGATGTCGCGGCGGACGATGCCGGACTCGCCCAGCACGTCGGGGCCGTTCGACCCGTCGCCCGGGTAGGGGCCGGCGGTCTCCTGCGGGATCGTCGTGCCGCACGCCGCGGCGCCGGTGCCGGTGGCGCGCTCCGTGGTGACCTCCGTCAGCGAACCGGACGGGCTGCACGCCCCGAGGGCGACCGCCCCGGCACCGATGCCGAGGGCTCGGAGGACCTGACGGCGGCTGCGGCGGCGGACGGCGAGGGTCTCGAGGTCGAAGGCGAGGCCCTGGTCCTGGACGGGCTCGTCAGGGTTGGCGAGGGGGCGGCCTTCGTAGGTGGGTGTGGTCATCGGCGTGCGCTCCTGTGGGACGGGGGGATGTCCACACGGTGGCGCCCGCGTCTGTGGCGGGGATCGGCCGATCCTCGGAGATCCCTCAGAACCGGGTTCAGTCCCTCGGCGGCCGCAGGGAGTACCCGACGCCGCGCACGGTCTGGATCAGGGCCGGGCGGCCGGCGTCGACCTTCTGGCGCAGGTAGCTGATGTAGGTGTCGAGGACGCTCGCGTTGGAGGTGAACGAGTAGTCCCAGACGGCGTGGAGGATCTGCGCGCGGGTCACCACCCGCGGGGAGCTGCGCATGAGGTGGTGCAGCAGCCGGAACTCCGTGGCGGTCAGGTCGATCCGCTCGCCGTCGCGCCACACCTCGTGGGTGGCGTCGTCCAGCACCAGTCCGGCGACCTCGAGCCGGTCGGCGGTCGCGGTGGCTGCCAGGCCGCTGCGGCGCAGCACGGCGTCCACGCGGGCGGCGAGCTCCTCGATGGAGAACGGCTTGGTGAGGTAGTCGTCGCTGCCCAGTCGCAACCCCGCCACCTTGTCGGTGGTCTCGTCGCGGGCGGTGAGGAAGATGATCGGCACCTGCCGGCTGGGGCCGGTGCCCGCCCGGATGCGCCGGGCCACCTCGAAGCCGTCCAACCCCGGCATCATCACGTCGAGCACGACCAGGTCGGGCTCGTGGGCGGCGAGGGCCTCGAGCGCGCCGCGACCGTCGGCGGCCTCCACGACGTGGTAGCCGTGGACGGCCAGCCCCATCCGCACGAGCTCGCGGATGTGCACCTCGTCGTCGACGGTGAGGATGGTGGGGGCCTCAGACATCGGGGTCGGCTCCGGGGTCGGCGTCGTCGGGGGGTTCGACGAGGGGGATGGCGAGGGTGAACGTGGCGCCGCCGTGCGCGGCGTTGCCCGCGGTGACGTGGCCGCCGTGCGCCTGGGCGACGGCTTGGACGATGGACAGGCCCAGGCCGGCGCCGTGCCCCGTGCGGGCCGCGTCGGCCTGCCAGAACCGGTCGAAGGCCCGGGCGGCGCCCTCGGCCGAGAGGCCTGGGCCGTGGTCGGTGACGGTGAGGGTGCCGTGGCCGTCGCGCGTGGCGGTGGCGACCTCGACCGGTGTGCCGGCGGGGGTGTGGCGGAGGGCGTTGGCCAGCAGGTTGGTGGCGGCCTGGCGGAGCGCCGGGTCCTGCCCGGTGACGACGACCGGGCCGGGGACGTCGAGGGTGACCTCGCGGGAGGCGTCCAGCGCGGCGGCGTCGCTGCAGGCGTCGGCGGCGATGATCGAGAGGTCCACGGGTCCCACGTCGAGCGGTCTCGGCTCGTCGAGCCGGGCGAGGGTGAGGAGGTCCTCGACCAGGTGGCGCATCCGTCCGGCCTCCTCCTCGACCCGCCGCAGGATCGTGGGGGTGTCGACGTGTTGGGAGTCGGCGCCGATGCGGAACAGCTCGGCGTAGCCCTGGATGGACGTGAGGGGGGTGCGCAGCTCGTGGGAGGCGTCGGCGACGAAGCGGCGGAGCTTCGCCTCGGTGGCCTGCCGTTCTGCGAAGGCCCGGGAGAGGTCGTCGAGCATCCCGTTGATGGCGGTGGCGACCTGGCGGGTCTCGGTCGGCTCGCCCGGGGCGGTGGGCACGCGCTGGTCGAGGCTGCCGGCCGTGATCGACGCCGCGGTGTCGGCGATGCGGTCGAGCGGTCGCAGACCCCTGCGCAGGATGGTCCACGCCCCACCGCCGAGCAGCACGACCAGCCCGAGACCGCCGACGACCTCGATCAGCAGGAGGCCCCGCAGCGCCCGGTCGAGTGCGCCCATCGGCGCGGCGGCGACGAGCACGGTCTCGTCCGGGCGGCGCTCCACCACGACCCGCCAGCGGTCCCCGTCCCCGTCGGCGCCAGGGGCGGTGCGGATCTCGAAGCCCGCCGCCGGGATCGGGACGTCGCGCAGGTCAGGCCGGTCGTCACCCGTCGGGGTGCGGGTGACGAGGACCTCGCCTCGGGGGTCGCGGAGCTCGGCGTACGTGCCGCGCGGGACGTCGGGCTGCACGATGCCGGCCACCCCGCCGGGCGCGCCCTCCGGTCGTGGGCTCTCGCCGTCGGGCCTGGTCCCGTCTGCGTCGGGACCGGGGACCGGCACGTCGACGTGGCGTCCGGCCGCCACGTCCAGCTGGCGGGCGAGCGCCGGGATGGCGCTCCGGATGTCGGTGTCCAGCCCCGCGAGCTCCCGGTCGGCGAACGCCCGGTAGGTGACCGCGCCGTACCCGGCGATCCCAACGGCCAGCAGGACCACCAGGGCGGCGACGAGGCGGAGGCGGAGGCTCACGGTGGCTCCATCATGGCCGTCGAGCGCCGGCCGGACCCCGGGTGGCCCAGCCGGCGCGGTGATCAGGCCCTGGTGAGGTAGAGCTGGAACTCGATCGTCCCGGCGTCGTCGAGGGAGACCACGATGGGTGAGGTGGGGGTCGCGACGTCGAAGTCGGCGAAGGTGACCGGGGTCGTGCCGGTGACCACCACCGTCTCGCCCGAGCGCACGACCTGCATGGTGACGTCGACGGTTCGGGAGACGCCGTTGACGGTGAGGGTGCCGGGCACGGTCACGTCGACGACCTGGCCGTCGGACAGGTCCGAGCCCAGGTCGACGGCTTCGGTGACGGTGAACGTCGCGGTGGGGGAGGTGCTGGTCCCCAGCGCCTCCTGGATGGCGTCCTCGCGGCGGGACTCGTCGCTGACCATCGCCGTGAGGTCGGCGGTGATCTCCCCGGCGGTCAGCGTGGTCCCGTCGAGGGTGACGGTGCCGGTCACCTCCGGGGTGCGGCCCACGGCCTCCACCGCCCCGAGGTTGGCGAGCTCCTCGGCGACCCGGAACCCGACGAAGGTCCCGGTGGTGTCGGTGACCGAGAACGTGGCGACAGTCGTGTCCACCGCCCAGGTGCCGCTGACGTCGGCCGACGCGGTGGCGGCCGCAGTGTCGCCGGACGTCTCGGTGGTACCGTCGACGGCCGCCTGGATGTCGACTGCATCGGGCGCGGGACGGAACAGGTACCAGGCGATGCCGCTGGCCAGGAGGGTCAAGACCACGGCGACGGCGACGAGGAGCCTGGCGATCGATCGGCGTGGGCGGTCCGGGTGCGGGTCGGCGGTGGGTGTGGGGCGGGTGGGGGTCGCGGTGGGCATGGCGGGGTCCTCTCCGGGGGCGGTGGCGCGTGGCGCGCCGGTGGGATGGCACGCATGCTCCGCTCGCGACCTCAGACGCACCGCCGCCGATCCTCAGAGAACCCTCGGAAGTCGATGGGGCGACGGCACCCGTGATCAGGCCGTACCGCGCCGCTCCAGCCACCCCAGGATCGCGGCGGTCGTCGCCTCCGGCTCCTCCTGCTGGATCCAGTGGCCGCAGTCCAGGCTCATGACGTCGGCGTCGGGCACCCAGGCAGTGAGGTCCTCTGCTCTGGCAACCGTGTCCCGTTCCCCGTAGATCATGAGGGTGGGCTGGCGGACGATCGGGTCCACGTCCGCCAGCAGGTGCCAGTTCCGGTCGAGGTTCCGGTACCAGTTCAGGCTGGGCGTGAACCCGGACGACTCGAAGGCGTCGACGAAGACGGCCAGCTCGCGATCGCTCATCAGGGGCGTCCCTCGTGGCGTGTCCACCAGCGGCAGGTCGAGCAAGGCCTGGGGCGGGGCCGCGGGCGGCAGGTCCTTCCGGTAGAGGTTGCGGAGGAACCGGTGGGTGTTGTGTTCGAACAGGGCGTCCGCGACGCCGGGCCGGCGGTTGAAGTGGACGAAGTAGAAGTCCTCGCCGAGCGCGGCCTCCATGACCTCGATCCACGGCCGATCACCCCGCGGCTGGTAGGGCAGGCTCAGGTTGATCACCCGGTTCACGCGGTCCGGGTGCAGCAGCGCCAGCCCCCAGACGACCATCGCGCCCCAGTCGTGGCCGACGAAGGTGGCGTCCTCGTACCCGTGGTGGTCGAGGAGCGCGACGAGGTCGCCCGTCAGGTGCGCGATGTCGTAGGACTCCACGTCGTCGGGTCGGGACGACCCGCCGTAGCCGCGCTGGTTCGGGATGATGACGTGGTGGCCCGCCGCGACCAGGGCGGGCACCTGGTGGCGCCACGAGAAGGCGTGCTCCGGCCAGCCGTGGCAGAGCACGATGGGGTTGCCGGCGTGCTCCCGCCCGGCGTCGAAGACCTCAAGCTCCACGCCGTTGACCGCGACGGTGGTGGGCTCGGGGAAGGTGGTTGGATGGGGCACTTCGTGGCTCCTCTCGGGTCGTGCCGATCGGGGGCTCCCGGCCGGCTGCGGGCACCGTAGGGGGCATCGCGGACAGGATCGGTCCTGGATCGGTGGCAGGATCCGGCGATGCCGAAGGATCCGACCGGTCGGGCGCTGCAGCTGCTCTCCCTCCTCCAGACCCGCCGGTGGTGGGGCGGCGCCGAGCTCGCCGGACGCCTCGAGGTGACGGAGCGGACGGTGCGCCGCGACGTCGATCGGCTGCGCGCCCTCGGCTACGCGGTCGACGCCACGTCGGGGCGCCACGGCGGCTACCGGCTCGCCGCGGGGTCGCATGTGCCGCCCCTGCTCGTCGACGACGACGAGGCGGTCGCGGTGGCCCTCGGGCTGCGGTACGCCGCCGAGGCGGCCATCGGCGGCATGGAGGAGACGTCGCTGCGCGCCCTCGCCAAGATCGAGCAGCTCCTGCCCCACCGCCTGCGCCGTCGCGTGTCGGCGGTGCACTCGACCGTCACGTCGGTGCGGTGGGCGGCAGAGGGCGACGTCGTGGACCCCGATGCGCTCAGCGTGCTGGCCGCGGCCTGCCGTGACCGCGAGGACGTGCAGTTCGACTACCGGCGGCGTGACGGGGAGGGGGGTCTCCGGGTCGTCCAGCCCCACCAGCTCGTCACCGTCGGCCGCCGCTGGTACCTGGTGGCGTGGGACCGCCGCCGCGGCGACTGGCGCACGTTCCGGTTGGACCGGATGGGCGGGGTCGAGCCGGCCGGCACGCACTTCTCACCCCGCGCCATCCCAGGCGGCGATGCGGCGGCGTACGTCGCGAGGTCGCTGGGCCAGGTGCCCCGACCGCACGAGGCGACGGTCGTGGTGGCCGCCCCGGCCGCCGCGCTCGCGGGCGTGCTCGGCTGGGTCGAGCACACCGTGATCGAGGAGGGGCCGGACTCGTGCACCGTCCAGCTCCGCGCGGAGGACCGCGACTGGCTCGCGGTCTCGGTCGTCCGCGCCGCCCTGGTGGCCCCGGTCACCGTCCTCGACCCCGACGGGCTCGCCGCCGAGGTGCGGGCGCTCGCGGCCAACCTGTCCGCCCCGACGACGTGACGACCCGGCGTTCCCAGGCGGTCCTCGATCCGGTCTTGGCAGGGCGAGAGGTCGTCGCCAGGACTGCACGTCGCCCCGTTCGCCGCGGCGGGTGACTGCACGTCGTCCCGGAGGGTCCGGGGTGCCGTGCAGCCGGTCGATCCCCACCACCCGACACCGTGCAGTTGGCCGTGAAGATCGGTCGGATTCCCCGCATCGGTGTGATGACTGCATGCGCCTACACTGTGGTTCATGTCTGATCAGAAGCCCGTCCAGCGGACGTTGCGCCTTCGGCAGGAGACCGCCGACCGGCTCGAAGCCGAGGCCGGAAGGACGCAGGAGTCGGCCAACGCGCTCGCTGACCGTCTGCTCTTGGAGGGGCTGCGCGCGCTCGAGCACCCGCTGATCCAGTTCCGCACCGGTTCGTCTGGTGATCGTGAACCGCATCTGATCGGGACCCGCCTGAAGGTCCGCGACGTGATCCACACCGCCCGCGGACACCACGGCGACCTGGCGCAGACCGCGGGGTACTTCGACATCGCCGTCCCGCTGGTTGAGGCCGCGGTCGCCTACTACAGCGACTTCAGCGAGGAGATCGACCAGGCCATGGAGGAGGCGACGGCGTTCGCGGAGCGGCAGCGCCGTCGTTGGGAGCACCAGCGTCAGCTGCTGGCGTGAGGCTCTGCCTCGACCACCACTTCCCCGGCGCGCTGGCCGACCGGCTCGTCGAGGACGGCGTCGACGTGGTCACGGCACACCAGCGCGGCTGGCACACCGTCACCGACGAGGCGCTCCTCGATCACTGCACCGCCGAGGGACGGGTGCTGATGACGAACAACGTCAGGGACGTCGTCGTCATCGCCCAGCGGTGGGCCGCGGAGGGTCGATCGCACGCCGGGCTGATCTTCACCGACGACGCGCGATGGCCGCGGACGGCCGACACGACCGGACGGTTCACCGACGCGCTGCGCCCGCTGCTCGACCTTCCCGACGACCACCGCCGGGATCGGGTCCACTGGCTCTGAACGGCATGGGCTGGATCCGACCCGGGAGCCAGGTGAGTCCGCCCCGATAGGGTGCGGGCATCACATCTCACACGGGGACGCGGGTGGCCTAGCGGGTTCGACGGTCGGTCATGGCCGATCGTCCGGGCCTGCATCGATCAGGACGCCGTCCCGAGCTCTCTCAGGAAGAGGTAGAAGCCGAGAACGGCGGCATGGGCGAGAGCGGCGTAGGCGGTCCGACGACCCCAGCCGGGTGCTGTCTGCGCAGGTTCTCGAGGACGCGGAGCCTGTCTCGATCTGTGTGGACTCGCCACGAGGCGACCGCGACAGCCACCAGCGCGAGCACCACCACTCCCCACGCCATCAACGCGAGCGGACCGACCGAGTTCTGCGGCGCGCGTGGCGGGTACGCCCTCGCGATGAATGCCTCGATCCCGCCCATCCGACTGTGCAGCCTAGGCTCGCCAGAGCCTGCGCACCGCCCAGACGCCACCCGACAGGATGGCGCTCGTCGTCGGATCTGGCTGCTCGTGGCCGAGACGCTCGCGTGCACCTCCGTGCCCCTGGAGCTCGTTCATCAGCCACGACCTCCAGCGTGGTCACGAGGCCCTCCTGATCGACGGTGCCTCCGACGCCTGGGGCCTACGGACCGGCGGCCCTGTGTCAGCCCGCCGCGCGTCGGTCGACCAGCGGGACGCCCGCTGCACGAGCCCGCATGACGAGTGCCTTCCGGGCCGCCTTCAGCTCGTCGGGGTGGCCGGCTGCGGCGACGGGCATGACCGTCCCGTCGCGGTGGACGACGTTCAACGCCGTCGCGGTCCGCAAGATCCGTCACCAGTCGCGGTCCCGCAGCTCGACAGCGCGACCTCGGCCCAGGACCAGTCGTGTCGACCTGTGGGGCGGAACGGGGCCCGTCCCCGGCTGGATGTACTTCGGCCCGGTGCGTGGCGCAAGTGCACATCTGCGGGGTTCAACGGCCGTCGGGCCTACCGGGGCCTCCCAACCACCGGCGGCACAGCCTCACCAGCCGCGCTCGCGCCACTCCTCGAGGTGGGGTCGCTCGGTGCCGAGCGTCGTGTCGTCCCCGTGGCCTGGGTACACCCACGTCTCGTCGTCCAGCACGCCGAAGATGCGCTGGTCGAGGGTGTTCATGATCGTGGCGAACGCATTGGCGTTCCCGAAGGTGTTCCCGGGCCCACCCGGGAATGCGGGGGGAAATTCCCTCCCCAGAAGTGATATGCTCCCGCCATGCGAACGGGGCGGATCCGGCCATGAGGGCGGCGCTGTACGCCCGCATCTCCCAGGACGAGCACGGCACCGAGAAGGGCGTCCAGCGCCAACTCGAGGACGCCCGTGCCCTGGCCGACGCGCGCGGCTGGCAGGTGGTGGGGGAGTGGACGGACAACGACGTCAGCGCCTACTCCGGCGCGACCAGGGCCGGGTACACCGCCCTGATGGAGTCGGCGGCTGCCGGCGAGTTCGACCGGATCGTGGTCTACATGACGTCCCGGCTGTGGCGGTCCCGGCGGGAGCGGGCCGAGGCGATGGACCTGCTCGCGGATCGGCGGATCTCCGTCGCGGCGGTGTCCGGTCCTGAGCTCGAACTGGCGAGCGCCTCGGGCCGGATGGTCGCGGGCATCCTGGGCGAGTTCGACACCGCGGAGTCCGCCATCAAGGGGGAGCGCGTCGCCAGGGCCGCCCTGCAACGCGCGCAGGAAGGGCGCGCGTCAGGACCGGTGCTCTACGGCTGGCGGCGTGAGCCCATCCTCGACGGCGAGGGCCGGCAGGTGTCGTTCCGGGACGTCGAAGATCCCGACCAGGCCGACGTCGTCCGCGATCTGGTCGATCGGATCATCGGCGGAGACTCGATGAAGGGCATCGCCGAGGACTTCAACCGTCGCGGCATCCTCGTGCCGTCTGGGCGTGAGGGGGTGCGGTGGCGTGCGGGTACGGTGCGCAAGCTCGCGTTGCGTCCTGCGAACGTCGCCAAGCGCGTCCACCACGGGCTCAAGCGGGACCGGCACGGTCGCCGCGCTCCGCGGCACAGCGGCCCGTGCACCGAGGCGTGCGTCATCGGGGACGCCGCCTGGCCCGCGATCATCGACGAGGAGCAGCATCGCGAGGTGGTCGCGCTCCTGACGAGCAACACGCGCCGGACCACGGTCGCCAGCAACCGGCGGGCTCACCTGCTGACCTACGGGATCGGCCGTTGCGGGGTGTGCGGTGCGGATCTGCGGGTCAAGTCCTGGCGCTACCACCGCAAGCGGACCGGCAAGACCGTCGATCGGACGCTCTACACCTGTGAAGCGAAGGGCTGCACCAGCCGCGACGAACCCTCGGTCGACGACCTCGTCGGCCAGGTCGTGATCGCCCGCCTCAGGGCGCCCGACGCCGAGCTCCCCGACCTGACGGCCACCCGGCGGCGAACGGGCGCAGAGGACCACCGGCGGATCGCCGAGGACCTCAGAAGGCGACTCGACGCCGCGGCAGTGGACTACGCCGAGGGGATCATCGACCGGCAGCAGCTCCGCGAGATCTCCATGCGGCTTCGCCCGCAGATGGAGACCGCCGAGCGCAAGGCGCTGCGCACCTACGCCACTCCGGATCCCAAGCCCCTGCGCGACCTCCTGGGCAGTGCGGACGTGGAAGCGGCGTGGGCCCGTCTCGACGTGCGCGGGCGTCGGCGGGTGCTGGAGGTGCTGGGACTCTCCGTCTCCCTGATGCCGACCCGCCAGGGACCTGGGTTCGACCCGACCGACGTCCAGATCGAGTGGGCGGGAGCGACTTCGGATCCAGTACCCACGTCGGTCTGATGACTGCATGCGCCTACACTGTGGTGCATGTCGGATCAGAAGCCCATCCAGCGGACCCTGCGCCTGCGGCAGGAGACCGCCGACCGGCTCGAAGCCGAGGCGGCCCGAGGGGCAGAGTCGGCCAACGCACTCGCTGACCGTCTGCTCTTGGAGGGGCTGCGCGCGCTCGAGCACCCGCTGATCCAGTTCCGCACCGGCGCGTCCGGTGATCGCGAGCCGCACCTGGTCGGCACCCGCCTGAAGGTCCGCGACGTGATCCACACCGCCCGGGAACATCACGGCGACCTGGCGCAGACCGCGGGGTACTTCGACATCGCCGTGCCACTGGTTGAGGCCGCGGTCGCCTACTACAGCGACTTCACCGAGGAGATCGACCAGGCCATGGAGGAGGCGACAGCCTTCGCGGAGCGGCAGCGCCGTCGTTGGGAGCACCAGCGTCAGCTGCTGGCGTGAGGCTCTGCCTCGACCACCACTTCCCCGTCATGCTGGCCACACGGCTCGTCGAGGACGGCTTCGACGTGGTCACGGCGCACCAGCGCGGTTGGCACACCCTTCACGATGAGGCGCTCCTCGATCACTGCACGTCCGAGGGGCGGGTGCTGATGACGAACAACGTCAGGGACTTCGTCGTGATCGCCCAGGGGTGGGCGGCAGGGGGTCGGTCGCACGCCGGGCTGATCTTCACCGACGATGCGCGGTGGCCGCGGACGGCCGACACGACCGGCCGGTTCGTCGACGCGCTGCGCCCGCTGCTCGACCTTCCCGACGACCACCTCCGGGACCAGGTCCACTGGCTCTGAATGGGATGGGCTGGGATCCGGTCCGGCGCGCGCTGCCGATGGCCGCTCGTCGAGTTGGCGCAGGACGATCACCTCTGGAGGGATCCGCGCGCCCTTCGTAGGTCCGATGGAGGAGCGGGAGTCGCACGGCCGTCCTGTTGCGCAAGAGCGGTGGGTGAACTGAGTCCCGGCGTGGTGTGGAGTACGGCGTCGACGAGGACGTCGGTGATGGTCCTCCAAGGGGGGCGGTGGAGATCCTCGTCGGCTACTCCAAGACCGACCGACTGTCCGTTGACACCGACCTCGGAAGGCCCGGCGCTGGCCGCCTGGACCGGCTCCTCCACCACGCCATCGTCATCGCAACCGAAGTCGACTCCCACCGCATACGCGCCCGAGGAGGTGGCCCCACCACCTGACCCCACCCCGGCCAGGTGAGGACTTTCACTTGGCCATTGACAGCTCTTGGCAGGTAGCCTCGCTACTAGCCAAAGGAGAATCTATGGGGACCGCAACACGGGTGGGTGCCGTCTTCCTTCCTGCTTACGTATCTCGCCAACTGGTGGCCGCCGATTCGGTAGAGCAGGAGGTAGAGGTAGTCGACGACCCGACCAGGTTTGTTCAGGACGGCCGTCTGGACTTCACGTCTCGAAGAGTCCTACTCATAGGACTCGATGGGGCGGACAACTGGAGTCTTCTGGTGCGACTCATGGAATGGTCAGATACATGCCCGGTCGTAGGACTGGCCCGCCAGGATTCGGACCTCCTTCGAGCACTGGCTCTGGGGGCTAGCGGTGTTCTTTCCATCGAAGCGGATTCTCGGCGAATCCTGAGGGCCGCTGAGGCTGCCGTTGACGGCGATGCAATGCTACCCCAGGTTCTCCTGAGTCGGTTCAGTGCCTTGCTCCCACCTACCGGGATAACAAGTGACGCAGTTTCCGACGAGGAACGAAGGTGGCTGTCCCTCCTGGCCGAGGGCGAGACCGTAGACAAGATCGCTGTGCAGTCGGGATGGTCATCGCGACAGATGAGCCGTCGCTTTGCCGGTCTGTACCTGCGTTTGGGTGTGGCCAATCGTGACCAGGCCGTGGCTCTTGCATCACGAATGGGCCTGGTCTGAGTAGACCTTGGAGAAGCTCAGCTGGCCGCTCCTCTGTGCATCCGGGGTCTGATCAACTGGGGCAGGGACGACGGTCGGTGAGGACAGCTGTGGCTGCGCTCAGGCTGCGAGCTGACAGGACGTCCGGACCGCCGACCGCGACCAGTCGTCCCAGCGTGCTGGTGTGAGCACACAGGAAGTTGAGTGGGGCGTTTCCGAGAGCGGCCCTTGGGCTCAGCAGCAGTGGCGCTCCCTGTCTGCCGGCTGAGGGGACGGCCACCAAGGCATCCGGCCAGTTCTCCCCAGAGGCCAGCCATACGGTTGTGGAGCGTGAGGCGTCTGCGTCTCCCTCTGCGCCCGCGGCATACGCGGCGACTTGAGTCGCGGTGGCGTATCGGTCGGCTCCGGCGATTCGCTCGATGGTCCCGCCAAGCGCGTCGAGGGTTTGTGCGACCTCGTCAGAGACGGCGGTGGTCCCACCAACGATGATGATGTGTTCGGGATTCCACTGTTCGAGCATCACGCGGCTTGCATCCGGGACGGTTTCGGTGGTGACCAACAGGATCGGAATCCCTTCGCGTGAGGCAAGGGATCCGCCGACAAGGGCATCGGGCCAGCCTCGCGACGGGTCAGCGTCCTGCCCTTCCGCGATCACAACCCCGCCCGCAGTGCCCACGCGTTCCGCGATACGACTTGCCGTCTCGAATCGGTCGGCGCCTCCGATCCGCTCGATTGAGTCAACTCCGAGCTGCGACAGGCCGTCTTCAACCATCTCCGAGACGGCGGCGGTTCCCCCAACGACGTAGGCGGTTTCGGGGGCCAGGCGGAGGACCTCGTCCGTCGTGGCCCGGGACAGCCTGCCGTTACCGTCCACGAGTAGGAGTCGGCCGTTGAGCTTGGTCACCAGCGGTCCCACCGCAAGCGCGTCAGCATAGTTCGTGGACGTCGCCAGGAAGATGGGCACGCTGCCGGCCGCCGGTCTGGCAGCCGAGTCCAGAGCCCGACTCACCGCAACGGCGGTGTCGACGCGGGTCGCTCCCGCGAGTCGCTGCGCGATGTCGCGGACCCATTCCACGTCTCGGAGGAACCGACGGCGGATGAGCACCTCAGAGGTCGTCTCGTCAGACTCAATACCGCTGAAGACCTCAAGCACCACCTCATCGTCATCGCCGAGGACTACTGCGAGATCGCTGCCGTCTTGGCTAACCGACAGCGACTGGACACCACCCGATGGCTTGTCGACGACTACCCGTTCCGCCCCAGTCCGGATGTCGTGTCGCACGATCGGCAATGCGGGGTCAGAGGCGGATGAGCTGCCGAGGACTAGAGCGTCACCGTCAGGTGACCATGCCGCCGCCGTTCCGGGTCCGATCTCCATCGGCGGACCGACTGTCCCCGCCCCGGAGATCGCCACGGTGTAGACGCGTGGCGGTGAAGGGGCGGACTGCGTCCAGGCGATCAGGTCGCCGTTGGGCGACCACTCCGGCCGCGTACCGCCGTCGGATTCTGCGAGCACCTGCACGGTTCCGGACGCCATCGAGACGACGGCAATGGCCGAGCCACTGTCCACGTTCTCGGCGAAGCGAGTGAAGGCGATTGCGCCGCCGTCGGGGGCCCAGCTCGGCTCGCCGTCATTCTCGGCCCCCTCCGTCACTCGCCTGCTGATGTCGCTCAGCAGATCCGTCACCCAGAGGTCGTCTCGGTCGCTCCAGGCCAGCTGTGTGCCGTCAGGGCTCCAGTCCGGGTTCCGTACGTTCAGGCCGAGTCCTTCAGGGCTGACGCGGCGCTCCTCGCCGCCACGCACGTCTACGACCCAAATCCCCGAGTCCGACTCAGTGGCCCTGCTGAACGCCACACGCGACCCGTCCGGTGACACGCTCGTCTCCAGGTCACCTGCCTCGGTGGTCAGCTCAGTGATCTCACCTGAGACGGAGTCGATGGACAGGACCCCCTCCTCGGGGTCCGACACCACCACGTCAGCTGACGCGGCAGTGGCCACCATCAATGCCGACAACCCGATGATTGCAACGATTGCGCGCTTCATGATCGACCTAATCCAGCTTCCTAGTCCAGCTTCTGCCAGTGCTTCTGTTGATAGACCCGATTGGGAGACTCTTTGATCCATCGCCCAAACTCCCAGTAGCCCTCAAGCCAACCGTAGTACTTCTGGAACGCACCAATCGATGAGGCACTCGGACTTCTTACGAATGCATACTCATGGTGGGAGGCCGTGATGGAATCCGTTCGTGAAGCTCGCGAGTCGTTGAACGCCGTTGCGCCCCATCGACGCCCGCCGGACCAGTATCCGTTGATCTTATTGTAGATGGCCTGATTGACGGTCTTGTGGTCTACGTGGGGATATAGGCGCGAGCCGTTGCTGTTCGCTGTACCCTCCCAGTAGTAGGAAGCTGCAATAACCGCATACTCCGGCTTGTTTGGCAAGTCCCCAGCCGAGCGGGCTGCGCGGGCGGACGCGATGGCCCAATTCACTTCATCTGTGGTGAGAGATCCGTCGCCGAGGTTGAAGAAGAGAAATGCGCACTTCGATCCCGCGTAGAGGAGGTAGTTGCGGTCAGAGATTGTGCCGAATCCGCTAACCCCAGTTCGCGGCCCCTGCCGTTGAGGATTCAGCACGGGGTCCTCTAGCGTGCTGTCGATGCTCGCCATAGCCCCATGAAAATCGCGAAAACTATTGATGCGGGCCGTGGCGCACTCCGTTGTCCCCTTGGGCGCGGGGAGTAGTGATGGGTGCTGCTTCTCGCCAGCTTGGTAATTCGGTGCAGGACAGTGGCCGCTTTGTTCTCCGCGCGTCAACATGCAGAAAACTGGGTAGTTGGCCGTAGACTTGTGGATGAGCGCCCAAGAAGCGTACTCGTCGTCAGGGTGCGCGAAGACCACGTATGTGATCTGTGACTTGGTGGTGGTTACCACGGGAACTCCTTAAGTCTCTGATGCAGACGGTCTAGGCAGCGACCGCTGGATCTCGGATGAGACCGGTAGCAAGTACCTCTAGGTCTGAACTGTCGGCATCCAGCATGTACATCGCTCCTATTGGAAGGAGTGTGCCGGGATCGATCTCAGAGGCCACAAACACCACCGACCTGCTGTCTTCGAGCCACGTAAAGTCCCCAATCTGGCCTAGGCCATCTATCAACACTCGACTGGCACCCGTGCCAACGTCTTTCAGGAGCAGCGTCTGGTTGTCGCCTACGGCGAGTCTGAGTCCATCTGGTGCCCATCGTGCGATATTTCCCGGACCTACCCCCAGACGTGAGCCACCGAATTCCACATCGATGACCTCGCCGTCGGCAACGAGCAGTAGTCGGTCCCCATAAGGATGCCAACCAAGACTCTGCATGTGTGAGGCCGTGGCCAGCACTTGGCTAGACGCAAGGTCGCACGACCTGATGACCCTTCGATCTCGGGAGCTTGGAAGCCCCGGAATCGTGTCTCAGGTCGTGCGCACCCCACCAGGCGCCACCAGACCTCGCCGTCGCGCTGACCAGCACCTCCACCGCCCCTGCCCCGTCAGCGACCGACTACTTCTACAGGACGCCCAGAAACTTGAAGATCACCGGCAACCAGGCATTGACAGGTTCCGGACGCAACCTGAACACGACGTTTGACAAACTACACGGGAGCCCATAGGTTTAAGTGGAGTCCGGATGCGGCAGCACAGCGCAAACGTGTTGCAACCAACGGGCCCAGTTCGGGTGTCCGTTAGTCAAATGGCCGGAGGGCAAGCATGCGATATGATTGCAACAGTACAAGGTTGCGGGTCTTGGTTGTGGTGCTTGCCACTGCCCTGAGTTTGGCGTTGACGGCTCCGCCAGTGCTCGCTGATGCTAAGAATCCCGCGACGTGTGACACCCACGCGCAAACGCGGTACTGGACCAACAACTGTGCCGTCGGCGACAACAGCGCTATATATGAGCGTACCAGTGCGTACACGACCGCAGTACAATGGATTCTCTTGGGAGCAGGTAACGGCTCGCTACCGTACTACGTGGATGGCGTCTTCGGCAGCTCAACGGCAGAGGACTGGCACGACTACGAAAATGACAAGGGCCTTGGTGGGGGATATGTCGTCGACGGCACAGGCCTCACTTCCGAGTGGACCTGGTTGAAGGACAATGCGCTCACCTTTGAAGGGTACTACGGAGCCAACGATAACTACTCCTACTGGCAGGCAGTCGGCCTGACCGGCCCGTACGCGTTCTACCGCCAAGACTATCCGAACGATAGTCAGTGGGAGTGGTACACGGTCCGATCGGGCACGAACAGCGCGTGGACGCCTGTGGACACGACTAGGTAGAGGAGCACACCCATGTTTCCCATCAAGATGAGCATCCGCGCCATGGTCGTCCTAGCCCTCGCCGGTGTGGTCGTGACTGCAGCAGCCTTGACGGCCGTCGCCGGGGGGGACCCGGAGCCGGACGGCAGTGATTCGGGACCGCAGACCACCGATGAGGACTATGCCGACCTGCCAGATGAAATATTCCATGAGACGCCGGTGGTCTCCGAAGAGGTCGCAGCCCGCGCCGAACGAGCAATGAGTGTCGCATCGGACGATGCCAACCTGTCTAGAATGGTGTTGGTCACGGAAACGAACGGTACCCCGCGGGTCATGCCTGACGCTGCGATAGGCAAGGTCACTCTATGGCCAGGGAGTCTCGAGGAAAATGCGGAGTTCCTCCAGCAAGAACTGTGCTCGGATTGCGTAACAAGTGTACGTGCTGACGGGCACCAGTTCTACGTGATGGAGAATTCGCTTTTGTTCACGCAAGTGATGGCCCAGTTGCCGGGGGAGGTGGTCATGAGTGTCGTGTTGAACACTCCCCCCGGTGGTATATCCCCGTCTGGCGACGAAGCCGTGTCGGTCGGTGTCAGGTTCTTGCAGGCCTACCAAGAGGCAGCAGACTAGACGACATCGTAGGCAAACGCGTCCCCGCCCAACCGGCGGGGACGCTCGCTTGCTCTCAACGCTGTCCCCCGGCCCGGCCGTGGTGCTCCACGACGCTTCGAGGGAGTGGCTGGCACCGAAGCGGCATGTTCGTCATTAGGCCTCGGGCATGCTGAGGGGAAGGCCGGAATGCGTCTGGTTGCCTAGCGGGCAATGATTGGGCACGACCGCGGGGACCCATTACCTTCCGAAGGGACGGCGAGTTCCAGCAGCCAGTGCGCGGTGACCGGCCATGATGGCCGGGCCTACCACCGCCACACCGACTGCTGGAGTCGACCATCCTCGCC
>NZ_CAXQBR010000108.1 GCF_964222135.1 Euzebya sp. | reverse complement strand
CTCGTGCTCGCCGCGCGGCCGGTCGGCCGCTGGGCGGTGGTGCTCGCGTGGGAGGGGTCGTCCCCCAGCGTCGACTTCCGCAGCTCGCCGCGCCGGCTGGCCCTGCGCCGCCGGATCGCGGCCGCCGCGGACGCGGTGATCACGAACTCCCCCCGCGGACGGGACTACCTCGTCGACGTCCTCGGCGTCGACCCCGACGCGGTCGCCACCGCGCCCTCCATGGTCCCCCATCCCCCGGCCCGGCCCGCCGCGGCGGGGACCGGCGACGGCCGCCTGCGGCTGCTCTGCGTCGGCCGGTGGGAGAGCCGCAAGGGGATCCTGCAGCTGCTCGACGCGCTCGCGGCCCTCGACGAGGCCGACCGGCGCCGCATCCACCTCGAGCTCGTCGGGGACGGTCCGCTGGCCGAGCAGGTCGTGGCGGCGCGGACCGCCCTCGGGCTCGAGGACGTCGTCGACCTGGTCGGCTGGGTGCCGTACGAGGAGATCCCCGGCCGGATGGCCGCCGCGGACCTGCTGTGCTTCCCCACGCTCGAGGACACCTGGGGCATGGTCGCCCTGGAGGCGATGGCCGCTGGCACGCCGGTCCTGTGCTCGGTCCACGCCGGCGTCCACCCGCACGCCGACCCCGACCTGGTGATCGATCCCCACGACACCTGGGGGACCGCCGCGGTGCTCCGGCGCCTCGTCGCCGATCCCGACGACCTCGCCCGGCGAGGTCAGGCCGCCGCGGCGCGGATGGCCGCCCACACGCCGACCGCCGCGGCCGAGCGGCTGCTGGCCGCCGCCCGACGGGCCCGGGTCAGCCGCGACGCCGACGGCCGGCGTGCGCGGAACGGGCCTCGACCCGCTGACGGCGCCCGCCGCTGAGCGCGTCGGCGAGCACCCACAGACCCCGCCGCAGGTACGGCGACAGCCAGTACGCCGGCCAGGCCGGGCCGGCCCAGCGCCGCGCGAAGGCCCGCCACTCCTCCGGCGGCAGGTGCTTGACGCCGCGCAGCCGGCGGAGGTCCGCCCGCCCCTCGCCGGTGGTGGTGAACCCGGGGTTGGTCGAGCAGCGGCCGAGGGGGCGCGGCGCCACCCACACCGCGCACCCGACCCGGCGGGCGCGCAACCCGTAGTCGTAGTCCCCCATCCCGTGGGTGTAGCGCCGCGAGAGCGTCCCGACCCGCCGGGCCACGGCGCGCGGCACCAGGACCGCGTTGCCGTTCATCGTGTCCGCCTCGATCGGGCGGCCGTCGGGCACGACCGGGTCGAAGCGGAGGCGGCGGACGGGGTCCTGGCGCACGCCGGAGTAGTTGACCGCCCCGCTGTCCGGGTCGGTGATGGCCCCCGCGACGATCGCCGGCGTCGTCGCCGTGACCACGGCCGCGTGGGTGTCGATGAGGAGCCGGAGCGCACCGGGGTCGAGCAGGGTGTCGTCGTTCAGCCACAGGTAGAAGTCCGGGTCGCCGTCCCACGCCGCCGCCCAGGCCGCCCGCATCCCCCCGTTCCAGAACAGCTCGCCGTCCCCCTGCAGGATCCGGACGGCGGGGAACGCGGCGCGGACGGCGTCGGCGGTCCCGTCGCTGCTCCCGTCGTCGACCAGGACGACCGACACGTCGACGTCGTCGACGTGCGCCTGCGCACCCAGGGCGCGCAGGCAGGCGAGGGTCGTGTCGCGACGGTCGTGCACGGTCATCAGCACGGTGACGCGGACCCGCTGCTGCACACCTCGCTCCTCTGCTCCAGGTGACGGTCCAGGAGTCTCCCACGCCCACGACACCGGACGGGAAACCGCTCACCGTACATGATCAACACCGTCCGTGTCATTACCAGAAGTGAGGTTTGCGGCTCAAGTCCTGCGCAGCGTGATCCGTTCTTCGGGGCATGGACCGCTCCGCAACCGACCGCCACCGCGTCCCGGCGCTGCTCGCCCTCATCCTCGTCCTCGCCCTCGGCCTGGGTGTGACCCCCGCCGCCGCGCAGGGGCACTTCCAGCGCCCTGGCGCCGCGACCCCGGAGGTCGACGAGCGCTCCGCGGCCGTCCAGCCGCAGGCACCCGTCCCCGCCCCGCCGCGGACGGCCGACGAGGTCGTCGTCGAGGTCGGCCAGGACGTCGCCGCGGTCTTCGAGGCGCACCCGGCCGGCACGCGCTTCCGCATCGCGAGCGGCGTGCACCGCGCCCAGGTGATGCCGGTCGAGACCGGCGACGTCGTCACGGGCGACGACGGGGCCGTGCTGGACGGGACCGTCCCCCTGCCGGCGTCGGCGTTCCGGCGCAGCGGCAGCACCTGGGTGGCCGGCGGGCGCACCGAGCAGGTCTTCACCGACACCGGCCGCCCCGACGGCCTGATGCACGGCGAGATGGTGGAGGGGCACGCCCGCGACGCGGCCAACCACGACCTCTGGGTGGATGGCGTGCGCGCCCGCCACGTCGCGACCCGCGCTGAGGTGTCCGGTCCCGGGACCTGGTACTTCGACTACGCCGCCGACGAGGTCATCACCGGCGCCGACCCGGCGCGGCACACCCTCGAGCTCGCGACCGCCTGGTGGGCGGTCCGCTCCGAGGCCGACGACGTGGTCCTGCAGCACCTGACGGTGCGCCGCTACGCCTCCCCCGCCCAGCACGGGGCCATCCACATCGACGGGGAGGGCTGGACCGTCCGCCACGTCACCGCGACCGAGAACCACGGGGCCGGGATCAAGCTCGGCGCCCGCACCACCCTGCGGGACTCGCGGATCACCGCGAACGGCCAGATCGGCGTCACCGCCTGGGGCGGCGCCGGCATCGTGGTCGAGCGCAACGAGATCGCCCACAACCGGACCCTGGGCTACAACTGGGGCTGGGAGGGCGGCGCGACGAAGCTGAAGGGCACGGTCGGCGCGGTGTTCGCCGACAACTGGGTCCACGACAACGACGGCCCCGGCATCTGGTTCGACATCGACAACGTCGACGCCGAGATCACCGGGAACGTCGTCGAGGGCAACCTGTGGCTCGGGATCCTCTACGAGATCTCCTACGGCGCGCTGATCGCCGACAACACCGTCCGCGACAACGGCGCGGCCGCCTACGGCGACCTGGGCGCCGGGATCTGGGTCTCCAACAGCCGTGACGTCGAGGTGCGCGGCAACGTGCTGTACGGCAACCGCATCGAGATCCTCGCCTCACACGCCGACCGCGGCGCCGGCGCCCACGGCCGCTACGAGACCACCGGGCTCAAGGTGCACCACAACGCCGTCGAGATCGGTCACCTCCCCGTCGGGCTGCGGGTCCACACCGCCGAGCGGGAGCTGTACACCAGCCGCGGCAACACCTTCTTCGCCAACCGCTACCACCTGGTGGACGGCGCCAGCGAGTTCTGGTGGGACGGGGAGCGGACCGCCGACGGCTGGCGGGCCCTGGGCTTCGACACCGATGGGACGTTCACCCGCGGACCGGCCGACATGGGCCTCCACACAAGCTTCCAGTCCGGCCCCTACGGGCACCTGACCAGCTGACTTGCGCACCTGACCACGGGCGGCGTGCAAGTCAAGCACGCAGCCCTGTACGAACGGTGGGCCTCGGAGGGGTCCGCCGTCCGTATGGTGTCGTCGATGACCTCCCCCCTATCCGTGCGCGGGCGCGCGCACACATCGCTCTTGCTCCTGCTGTCCGCCGTGGCCCTCGTCCTGACCGCGATCCCGGCCGTGCCGGCCGCCGCGCAGGGGCCGCACTGGAGCGTCGAGCGGTTCGAGGCGGCTGACGGCACGGGGACCAGCGTGGTCGCCGCCCGCCGCCTGTGGCCGGCCCCGCGGACGGTCGTCATCGCCCGCGGCGACGAGTTCGCCGACGCGCTGGCCGCCGCACCCGTGGCCGCGGTACTCGACGCGCCGCTGCTGCTGACGGACTCCGGCCAGCTGCCCGCCCACGTGTGGGAGCAGATCGAGCACTACCACGCCGACCGCGCGGTCATCATGGGCGGCAGCGCCGCCGTCGGCGACGGGGTCGTCGCGCAGCTCCGGGACGAGCTCGGCATCCTCGACGTCGAGCGGATCCAGGGCCCCAACCGGTTCGAGACCGCCGCGGCCGCCGCCAGCTTCGTCCGGGCCAACGGGGGCACGGCGGACCCGATCGTCGTGCGGGGCGAGGGTGCCGGCCACATCGGCGGCTGGGAGGACGCGATGGCCGTGTCCCAGCACGCGGCCATGCTCGCCGCCCCGATCCTGCTCACCCGGCCCGACTCCCTGCCCGGGGTGACCAGGGCGCGGTTGGCGGAGCTCGCACCCGACGGGGTCACCGTGGTCGGCGGGACCGCCGCGGTCAGCGACGGCGTCGCCTCCGAGCTGGGGTCGATCGCCCCCGTCCAGCGCCTCGCCGGCCCCTCCCGGTACGAGACCTCGACCGCCGTCGCCGACGCGACGCTGGCTGCCGGCGCCGACCCGTCGCGCGTGTTCCTCGCGCCCGGCACGAACTGGCAGGACGCGCTGGTCGCCGGCGCCACCGCGGGGGCGCTCGGCGGCGTCCTGCTGTACGCCAACCCGCACGTGTGGGACCCGTCCTGGGGCCGGACGTGGCTCCTCGACCACGCCGCCGACATCGACCAGGTGATCATCGTGGCCGACCGGTCGCGGCTGAGCACCGACGTCGACTTCGAGCTCGGCGACCTGGCGAACCCCCAGCCGGCGCCGCAGATCCCCGGGAACGCGATCCGCATCCAGCCGGGCGACGACGCCGCCGCGATCGTCGAGGCGGCGCCGCCCGGGTCGACGTTCGCCTTCACCTCCGGCCTGCACCGCGGCGTGCACGTCGAACCGCGGGACGGCGACACGTTCGTCGGCGAGACCGGCGCGCTCCTGTCCGGCGCAGTGCCCGTCGACACCTCCGGCGTCCAGGCGTCCGGGTCGACGTTCACCATCCCCGGCATCACCGTCGAGCCGCCCATGCCGTCCTACGACGTCGAGATGGAGGCCGGCCGGGAGGGTGAGAGCCGCGCGGTCGACCTCTTCGCCGGCGACCGCCGGCTGACGCAGGTCGGTGACCCGGCCGCCGTGACCGCACCAGGCCTGTGGCACCTCGACACCGACGACGACCGCATCGTCATGTTCGACGACCCGCGCCAGCTGCCGCCGCTCGAGCTGTCGGTCACCCACACCGCCTTCGCGTCGACCGCCGCGGACGTGACCGTCCGCGACCTGCGGATGGAGCGCTACGCGACGCTGGCCAAGCAGGGGGTCATCGACGCCCACATCGGCCGGAGGTGGGTCATCGACCGGGTCCACATCTCGGAGTCCCACGGACCCGCGATCCGCACCGGGTACGGCGCCGTGGTGCGCAACTCCCGCCTGGTCCACAACGGGCAGATCGCGATCGGCGGCGGGGACCGCCTCCCCGACGGCTCGCAGGCCCCCGTGCTCATCGAGAACAACGAGATCGCCTACAACGGCGAGATCGGCTTCCTCTGGGCGTGGGAGGCCGGCGGCGCGAAGATGACCAGCGCGCTGCGGCCGCGGTTCGTGAACAACTGGGCCCACCACAACCGCGGGCCCGGCCTGTGGTGCGACCTCGACTGCCAGGACCCCGAGTGGACCGGGAACCTGTCCGAGCACAACGACTGGGCCGGCATCCTGAACGAGGAGACCTACGGCGGGCTGATCCAGTCGAACGTCCTGCGCGCGAACGGCGTGTTCGCGGTCGGTGACACCGGCGCCGGCCTGTGGATCTCGAACTCCCCCGGCGTCGAGGTGGCCTGGAACGTCATGGAGGCGAACCGGCTGCCGCTCGTCGCGTCCCACAACGGCATCGAGCCGGGTCGCCACGGCGAGCTCGGCATCTTCGACCTGCACGTCCACGACAACGACATCCGCGTCGACGCCCAGCTCCCCGGCATGCGCGTGACGACCGGTGAGGTCGACCGGTACCACCGCGACGACATCCGGTTCGAGGGGAACGTCTACCGGCTGAACGACGCGCGGCCCGCGCACTTCTGGGCCGGCCGCTCGGTCGGGGTGGAGGAGTGGCAGTCGGAGTTCGGCAACGACCTCCAGGGCACCTTCCTGTCAGCCGACGTCGACGCGACCTTCAGCCCCCCGCAGGCCTTCGACCGGGTCGCCTACGGCCCCGTCGGCTGAGGCCGGCGGGACCAGGACGATCCCGCGCGCGGTCCCTGAGGTCGCGCACGCCACCGCGATCGCGAGGCCGATCAGCAGGCCCTGCTCGGTCTGCAGGTTGTAGGGGACCCCGTAGGTCGCGCACACGAGGGTGATGACCAGGAGGGTGCCGGCCGCCAGCGGCGCCGCGCCGTCCTCGCCCAGCCGCCGCGCCAGACGTCGGACGGCCCAGGCCACCGGCGCCACGACGAGCCCCAGCCCGAGCACCCCGATGCGGAGCCCGATCTCGAGGTAGAAGTTGTGCGGCGGGACGGTGACGTCGAAGCCGGCCGACACCGACCGCAGCCAGCCGGTGCCGTACGGCAGGCCGAGCAGGACCTCGACGGGTCCGCTCTGGCGGCTGGCCGTGGCGATCAGGTCCGCCCAGCCGGACGTCCGCCACTCCCACGTGTTGGAGTCCGCCGCATCGGTCTCCGACGCCCGCGCGACCAGGGCCCCCGTGTCCAGCGTCGTCAGCGCCGCGATGCTGAGCAGGACGCCGCCGACGACGACGACGGCCACCACCCGCCGGTCGAGGGCGTGGCGCAGCCACACCACGGTGGCCGCGGTCCCGAGCAGCGCGACGGCCCAGACCGAGCGGTGCTGCAGCACGACGACCGTGCCGGCGAACGCCAGGGCCATCAGCCGGTCCGCCCACCCGGCCCGGCCGGTCACCAGCCGCGGCAGCACGATCAGGTACGCGATCGCGATCGCGAGCGAACCGGAGGCGTACAGGACCCGCAGCCCGCCGAAGTCGGGGATGTACCACCCGCCGCGGAGGGGGATGTCGAAGACCACGATCCCCCAGCGGATCACGGCCAGGACGACGAGGCCCCCGGCGACGACCAGCCACCCCCGCGCGAGCCGCGCCCGACCGGCGGCGTCGACGGGTGCGAAGGAGCCGAGGAGCACCCCGCCGAGGAAGTACAGCGTCTCGCGCGCCTCGTTGATCGCGGCCGGCAGCCCGAACTGGGCCGCCCCGCGGGCGATCGAGATCCCGACCAGCGCGAGGGCCAGGCAGACCAGCAGCTGCGGGGTCCGCAGGGCGGCACCGCGGAGCAGCCAGGCGGCCAGGACGACGCCCACGAGGACCGTGACCACGTCCTCGGGGTAGACCGCGATCCCGCCGACCTCGAGCCGCGGGAGGGGCTGCACGACCTCGCGGACGACCACCCCGCCGGCCACGATCAGCCACGGCAGGTCGCGGCGCAGCAGGGCCCGGTCGATCACCACGAGGCCGACCAGGCCGAGGACGGCGACGGCGACCAGCTCGAGCGCTGCGGACATGGCCGCCCAACCTATGCCGCCGGGTAGCCTTCGGTCGCCGTACGAGACGGAGGACGCACCCTGATCCGCCCACCCCGCGTGCTGCTGCTGCCGAACGAGGTGGACGACTCCCCCGGCCAGGTCCAGCGCGGTCCGCGCGACGCCCTCGCCGCCCTGGCGGCCGACGGCAGGGTCGACGCCGTGGAGGTCGTCTCGTTCCTGCAGGTCCGCGCCGCCGACCCGGACGGCTGGGCCGATCACCTCGTCGACGTGGCCGAGGGGTTCGGACCGGACGTGATCGTGTGGCAGCACGTGGAGGAGGGGCCGCTGCCCACGTCGCTGCCGGCGCGGTTGGCGGCGGTGTCGAGCCGCCCGCTGCTCGTCTACCAGGACGGCGACGCCTACGGGGTGCTGCGCAAGCCGATCCCCCCGGCGATGGCGACGGTGGTGGCGGCCGCCGACCTGGTGCTGGCCGCCGGCGGCGGGGCGATCGCGCGGGCCTACCGGCGCGCCGGCGCCGCGCGGGTCCGGTTGATGCCGCCCGTCGTCGACGCCCGCTTCGCCGGCGGGTGGGAGCCCTCGGACGCCAGGCCCGACGAGGTCGTGATGATCGCGAGCCGCGTCGCGACCCGGGTCCCGGCGATCCCCGCGCTGCCGGGTGGGCTGTCCCGCGACCGGCTCGTCCGCGGCCTGCACCGCGCGTTCGGTGCCGGCTTCGCGCTCTACGGGCGGGGGTGGGACTCGCCGTCCGCCCGCGGACCCATCGCCTACACCGAGCAGCACCGGGTGCTCCGCGACGGGTGGGTGTCGGTCGGGTGGAACCACTTCCCGCGGGCGGCGTTCGCGGCCTCCGACCGCCTGCCGATCGCCATGTCGGCCGGCGTGGTGCACGTCACCAACCGGATCGTGGGGGCACCGCGCTGGCTGGCCGAGTGCCCCGGGGTGCTGATGGCGGGGACACCGGGCGAGGCCGTCGAGCTGGTCCGCATCGCCCTGTCCCTGCCCCGGGACGAGCTGATCCGGATGGGTGAGCAGGCCCGGGAGGTCGCGCTCGAGCACCTCGACCCCGTCCGGGTGTGGGCGGGGGCGCTCGACGTGGTGGACCGCCTGCGCGGCCACCTCCGGTCGTGAGGCGGGGCGTAGGGGGTACGTCATCGGACGACCGGGTGCTCAGATCTGGGGTTCAGCTCCGCCGGCGCGCTCAGCGCTCAGATCTGGGGTCCAGCGCGGCCGACCTGGTGCTCGGATCTGGGGTTCAGCTCCGCCGGCGCGCTCAGCGCTCAGATCTGGGGTTCAGCGCGGCCGACCCTCAGGACGGCCAGCACGGTCCGCATCGTCCGCCCGCCGCCGGCGTCGGCCAGCTCGAGTCGCTCGACCCGCTCGTCGCGGATCCGGCGGCGCGGTCCGTACCAGAACCCCCACGCCAGCACGGCGCCGCCGACGACGATCTGGAGCATCAGGACCAACGCCGTCGGCAGGCCCAGGCGGCCGCCGACCGCGGTCCACCCGGCGATCGCGCCGGCGGTGAGCGCGGCGGTCACCGCCGGGGCGAGCAGCGCCGCGGGCTGTGATGCCGCCGGCAGCCCGAGCTGGCGGGCCATCAGCGCCCAGTACCCGATCAGGCGGACGACCTGGGCGATGACCATCACGACGGCGAACGCCTCGAGACCGTCGTCGCGGACGACCACGAAGCCCGCGGCCAGCACCGCGAACGTGGCCACCTGGATGACGAGCTTCTGCCACAGCACCGCGAGGGCCTCGCAGACGATGGCCGCGTAGTGGACCAGCATCATCAGGGTGGCGTGGGCGGCCAGGAGCGGCAGCACCGCGGCGGCCCGCTCCCACTGGTCGCCGAGGACGACCGCGACCAGCTCGTCGCTCGCCACCGCGGCGCCGGCGGCGGTCGGCAGCAGCAGCGCAGCGGTCACCCGCAGGGACGTCATGTAGGCCACCCGGACCCGGACCCGCTCGGCCTTGATGCGGGCGACGGCGGGGAACAGGACGTCGGTGAGGGCGTTCGAGATCTGGATGAACGGCAGGTCCACCAGGTACGCCGCCCGGGAGAACTGCCCCAGCGCGGCCTGCCCCCGCAACCGGCCCACGGCGGCGACGGGCAGCTGGCCGCTCACGTACTCGACCGCACCGACGATCGAGACCTGCGAGCCGAAGGCGTACATCTCGGCGAGCGACCTGCGGGCGAGGAGCGGCCGCATCGGGTGGCGGGCCAGCACCAGGCTGCCGACGCCCTCGATGGCGGCCTTCGACACCGCCGCGGCCACCAGGCTCCACACCCCGAAGCCGGCCACGGCCGCACCGATCCCGATCACCAGGTAGCCGACGGCGAACGAGCCGAGGTCCAAGAGGGCCACGGCCTTGAAGCGCAGCTCGCGGCGGAGGACGCTCGTCGCGGTGATCCCGATGGCGTTCGCCAGCAGGAGCAACGCCAGTCCGCGGGTGACGCCGACGACGTCGGGTTCGTCGAAGAGCACCCCGACGAGCGGCGCGGCCAGGACCAGCCCGCCGGTCAACGCCGCGCCGAGGAGCAGGCTCGAGGTGAACGCGGTCCGCTGGTCGGCGACGTCCAGGTGGGTCTTCTGCACGACGGCGCGGCCGACGCCCAGCTCGGACAGGAACTGGCCGCCGATCAGGACCGCCTGGGCGCTCGCCACCAGCCCGAAGGTGTCCGGGGGCAGCAGGCGGTTGATGACCGAGGTGTAGGCGAGCTGGGCGACCAGGCCCGCCAGGGTGGCCGCGAACGTCCAGCTGAACCCGGTGAGGGTCCGCCGGGTCAGGTTCGGACCGTCCGGAGTCGGACCGGTCGGGGTGAACGCCTCGCCCTCGACGGGGTGGCGACCCTCCGGCGGCGTGGTCACGACCCGGCCGCTCTGCGGTAGGCCGCCAGGTACCCCTCGGCCACCACGGGCATCGCGAAGCGCCGCCGGACGTGCGCCAACCCGGCGGCGGACAGCTGCTCCCAGCGGCGGCGGTCGCTCAGCAGCCCCTGGACCGCGAGGGCGATCGCCCCGGGGTCGTCGACATCGGCCAGGACGCCGGCGCGCCCGTCGTCGAGCACCCACGGCACCGCACCCGACCGGGCGCCGGCGACGACCGGCGTGCCCTGGGCCATCGCCTCGGCGAGCACCATCCCGAAGGACTCCTCCCGGGCGGGGTGGACGAAGACGTCGCAGCTCGCGAGCGCGTCGAGGACCCGGTCGTAGGGGAGCACGCCGGCGAAGGTGACGTCCTCGTCCAGGTCACGGGCACGGGCCCACGCCTGCGCCACACCGCCCGGCTCGTGGTCGGCGCCGACGAGGACCAGTCGGCTCGGCACCCCGGCAGCTCGCAGCCGCCCGTGGGCCCGGAGGAGCGAGGTGGTGTTCTTGCGCCGGCTGAACCCCATCGCGATGCCCAGGAGCGCCGCCCCGCTGCCGCGCGTCCGCGGCCGGTCGGCGATCGCGTCGGCTGCCACCCCGTTGGGCACCACGTGGGCCCGGCCCAGGCCGGTCCGGCGCAGCTTCGCGGCCAGGTACGGCGAGGGCGTGGTCATCGCCGGACGTCGGAGGTGGACGCGGGCGTACATGCCCAGGCGGACCACCCGGTACGGGTCGGGCTGGTAGCGCAGGACCGCCGGCGCCCAGTCGTGGACGGTCAGGACCAGCGGGTCGTCCGCGGCACCACCACGGCCGCGGTGCGCCTGCGCGGCCAGGGCGTACTCATACGACCAGTGCGGGTTCCAGACGTCGACGCGCGCGCCCGCCAGGGCGTCGGCCAACCAGCGGCGCTCCGCGGCGTAGGCGTCACGTCCCCGTCCCGACGTGCGCTGGGGCAGGTAGGTGACGGCCAGCCCCTCCCCCCGCACGTCGTGGCGTCGCCGGACCGATGGGTCGAGGGTCCAGACGCGCACGTCGTGCCCCGCCCGGACGAGCTCGGCGACGAGGAGGGTCACGGGGTACCCGCCGTTGCCGGGCGGTGCGTCGTCGTCCGGGTCGTCGAGGAGGGGTCTGAGCTCCCGCGTCGACACGGGACCGAGGATGCCGATCCGCACGTCGACGCCTAGGTCTCGCCGCGGTACAGCCCGGCGAGCTGGGCCACGGCGCGGCGCGGGTCGACGGCTGCGCGGAGGGCGGCGGCGTCGCCGTCGGGCCGACCGCCCTCCAGGAGGCGGCGCACGGCGGCGGCGATCGCGACCGCGTCGGTGCCGTCCGCCCAGCTGACCGGAGGGCCGTAGCGCCGCAGCACCGACTGCCCCGGGGTGTCGGTCAGCACGGCCGGCAGGTCGGTGACGAGCGCCTCCATCGCCGAGATGGTCATGCCCTCGTGGAAGGACGGGGAGATGTAGGCGTCCGCGGCGTGCAGGGCGGGCAGCGGGTCGGCGAGCCGACCGAGGAAGCGGATGCGGTCCGCGACCCCGTGGGCGGCGGCGGCCTGCTGCTCGGCGGCGGTGAGGGGGCCTTCGCCGCCGTGCAGCCACAGGACGTCCAGGGGCAGGTGCGTCAACGCCTCGATCAACCCGACGTGGTTCTTGAAGTCGTGGCAGTTCGCGACGGTCACGAGCGCGACGGTGCCGTCGGGGACGTCGAGGGCGGCGCGGGCGCGGCGCCGGTCAGCCGCCGACGGGGGGGTGTAGTGGTCCACGTCCACCCAGTTCTCGATGGTCGTGGTCCGGTTCGCGAAGCGGCGGCGCTCGTTGGCCGCCACGTCCTCGGACACCGCGACGAAGGTGACCCCGGCGGCGCGGAGGGCGGCGCGCTGCAGCGTCCGCTCGACCCGGAGGAGCCCGTCGAAGGTGAAGCTCTGGTGGACGTGCTGGACGACCCGGGCCCCCGTCGACAGGGCGACCGCGTCGATGTAGGCGTTCGCCCGCTCGACGTGGGTGTGCACGACGTCGTAGCCCTCGCGGCGCAGGAACGGGCGCAGGCGCCGGAAGAACACCGCCGCCGGGTCGAGCGGCAGGTGGCCGGTGCGGTACCCGGCGCGGGCCATGGGCGCCGCGTACTCGCCGAGCTCGGGTCCGGTGGCCAGGACGTCGCAGGTGATGCCGTGCGCCGCCCACATGGGGCCGAGGACCCTGAACGCCGTCTCCGCACCCGAGTACCGGAGCACGTCGAGGAGGTGCAGGACGCGGAGGGGCCGGCCGCTCATCGCCCCACCCCCGCCTGCCGCGAGACCGTCCGCAGCCGCGCGGCGGCGAGCTGCCGGGCGAGGAGCAGGAGGAACAGCGGGTTGTTGACCAGGTAGCGCGACGCGAGCCGCGTGGGCTCCTGCGCCCAGCGGTACGCCCACTCGAGCCCGCGGTCCTGGATCCAATCGGGTGCCTGGGACACGACGCCGGCGTGCATGTCGAACGCGGCGCCGACGGCCAGCAGGGTGGTGCCGCCGAGTCGGTCGGCGACGCGCTGGACGAACAGCTCCTGCTTCGGCATGCCGAGGCCGACCCAGACGTGCGTGGCGCCGGACCGGGCGATCGCCGCGACGTCGGCTGCCTCCTCTGCCGGTGTCAACGGCCGGTAGGGCGGGCTGTGCCACCCGGCGATGTCGATGTCGGGGGCCATCGCCCGGAGGTTCGCGACCAGGCGCGCGAGCACGTCGGGGGACGCGCCGTACAGGTAGTGCCGCCAGGGCCTGTCCGGTGACCGGCGGACAGCCATCTCCATCAGGTCGGGGCCGTAGACACGCCCCTGCGCGGGGTGGCCGAGCCGACGGGCCGCCCACACCAGCGGCATCCCGTCGGTGGTCGCGACGTCCATGGCGGCCAGAGCCCGGGCGACGACGGGGTCACGCCGGGCCGTCATCACCGAGTGGACGTTGCAGAACGCGACGGTCCGGGCTCGCGGGCCGTCGACCGGCTCGTCGAGCCACACGAGGAGGTCGGCGTAGCTGGTGGTGTCCAGGTGCACGCCGAGCACGTCGACGCCGCCGCGGCGTGCCGCCACCGGTCAGTCCCGACCGCGCTCGACCGACTCGACCGCGTCGCGGTTCGCCCGCCACCACGCGATCGTCTCGGTGAGCCCCTCGCGGAAGCCGATGCGCGACGTGAACCCGAAGCGCTCGGCGGCGCGGCCGGTGTCGAGCTTGCGGCGCGGCTGCCCGTCCGGCTTCGACGTGTCCCACACCACCTCGCCGTCGAACCCGGTCAGCTCGGCGATCAGCTCGACGAGCTGGCGGATCGTGATCTCCTCGGCGCTGCCCAGGTTCACCGGGTCGGGGTCGTCGTAGCCCTCGAGGGCCAGGACGATGCCCCGCGCGGCGTCCTCGACGTGGAGGAACTCGCGGCTCGCCGCGCCGGTACCCCACGCCTCCACGCGGTCGAGTCCGCCGTCGGCCGCCGCCGTGAACTTGCGGATCAGGGCGGGGATGACGTGGCTGGAAGCGAGGTCGAAGTTGTCACCCGGCCCGTACAGGTTGACCGGCAGCAGGTAGATCCCCCGGAACCCGTACTGGTCGGCGTAGCTCTGCAGCATGGTGAGGAGCGACTTCTTCGCGATGCCGTACGGGGCGTTGGTCTCCTCGGGGTAGCCGTCCCACAGGTCGTCCTCGCGGAACGGCACGGGCGTGAACTTCGGGTAGGCGCAGACCGTGCCGACCTGCACGAACTTCGTCACGCCCTGCACGCGGGCGGCCTCGATCAGGTTCAGGCCCATCATCGCGTTGGCGTAGAAGTACCGGCCGGGGTTGTCGCGGTTCGCGCCGATCCCGCCGACCTCCGCGGCCAGGTGGACGACCACGTCCGGTCCCACGTCGGCGAGGTGCGCCTCCACCTCCGCCTGCCGGGTGAGGTCGACGTCGGCGCGACGGACGACCACGACGTCAGCCCCCGCGTCCGCCAGCCGACGGCACACGACGCGGCCGAGGAAACCCGCGCCGCCGGTCACGAGGACCCGGGCGCCGGAGAGCTCCGTCACGAGCCCGCCCGCGTGGGGGGAGGGGTGGATCCGACGGCGTCGTCCGCCGGCCGGTCCGCGTCGTCCTCCGCCGTCCGGTCGGGCAGCCGCCGGGGTCCCGCGGCGGGGCCCGGGCGATCAGCGGGCCGCTCCGGGGCGGCGGCGCGGTCACGGCCGCCGGGCAGCAGCCGGCGGGTGCCGTCGACGTCCTCGCTGACGTCGTAGCCGTAGCCGTACGCGCCGGCGGTGGTGGCGTCGGAGCGGTTGAACACGTAGCCGAGCAGCGGTGTCGACACGAACTTGAGCCGCTCGCGGACCTTCTGGAGCTCCGACACCGGGGTGCCCTGGCTGACCACGATCACCATCGCATCGACCAGCCCGGCGGCGATCGTCGCGTCGGCGACGGCCAGCAGCGGCGAGGAGTCGACGATGAGCAGCTCGGCGGACGCGTCGATCGCCGCGACCGCGCGGCGGAACGCGTGGGTGCGGAGCAGCGCGGCCGGGTCCCCGCGACGTCGCCCCGCGGTGACGATGGGGATCTGGGACTGGTCGCTGAAGCGGTAGCGCCGCATGACGTCGCTCGGCTCGAGGTCCATGGCGGCGAGGTCGCTCAGCCCCTCGCGGTCCTCGGCGCGGAGCACCTTCGTCAGCCCGCGGGCGCGGATGTCGGCGTCGACCAGGACCACGCGGCGGCGGTCGCGGGAGGCGGCGATGGCCAGCTGCAGGGTCGTGGTCGTCTTGCCGTCGCCGGGCAGCGTCGAGGTGATCAGGAGCGACGACCCGTCGACCTCGGCGAGGGCGAACTCGATCGAGGAGAGGACGAACTCGTAGGCCTCCGCCGCCGCGGGGTCGATGCGCAGCATGTCGTTCAGCGCGTCGTCGCTGCGGGTGCGGAACAGGGGGACCTCGCCGAGGAGGGGGACCCCGAGGACGGCCTCGGGGTCACGCCGGGTCATCACCCGCTGGGAGCGCGCGGCGTACCAGTACGCCCACGCCGCCACGCCCACGAACCCGAGGAACGCCACGACCAGCGCCATCAGCCGCGGCCGCGGGGCGGCGGGCTCCTCGGGGGCCTCCGCGGCCTCGAACAGGTACACCCCGTCACCGCGGCTGAGGTACTCCCGGCTGGTCGCCCTGATGTCGGACTCGAGGCTCTCGAGCTGGCTGGACAGCGTCTGCACGCGCGTCTGGGCCGCCACGCTGTCGGGGTCGGTCTCGAGGACGTCCTGCTGGGCGTCGATCTCGGTCCGGATGGCCGCGGCCTCGTCCTCGAGGCTCGCGACGGCGTCCTGGGCTCGCTCGCTCTCGGTGGACGCGCGCAGCGTGCGGTAGGCGTCAGCGATCGCGTTGGCCAGTGCGGCGGACCGCTCGGGGTCCTCCGCGGAGGTGGTGACGGTCAGGGTCAGCTGGTCGGCGGCCGCGCGGATCTGGAGGGACTCGCGCAGGTCCCGGAGGGTGGGCGGGTCCTCGACCGCGTCCAGCGCGGCGAGCAGCACGGTCTGGGAGGACAGCAGGGCCGCCTGCTGGGGGACGTACTCGTCGATGGCGATCGACGGGCCGAACTGCTCCCCCGGCCCGACCGCGGTGTTGGGGTTCGTGAGGATCAGCGAGGCCGTCGCCTCGTAGCTCGGCGCCTGCTGGGCGCTGACGAGGTAGCCGAGGGCGCCGGACACGACGACGACCAGCACGACCACGACGCGGTGGCGCCACAGCGACTCGATGAGCGTAGGGCCCTGCCTGAGCTGTTGCTCCATCCGGCCCGAGCGTAGCTGATGCGCCGCGGGCACCGGCACCCGCTCAGTCGCCGGGTCGGCCGGTCTGCCACTCGATGGTGCCGAGGCCGGCGTCGACCAGCGCCTTCTCCCGCTTGGCCAGCTCGAGGTCGGCGGTGACCATCATCTCCACCAGCTCCGCGAACGACGTCCTGGGGGTCCAGCCCAGCACCTCACGCGCCTTGGTCGCATCGCCCAGCAGCTGATCGACCTCCGCCGGTCGCAGGTACCGCTCGTCGGTCCCCACGTGGGCCTCCCAGTCCAGGTCCAAGAGGCCGAAGGTCGCCTCGGCGAACTCCCGCACGCTGTGCATCTCCCCCGTCGCCACCACGTAGTCACCCGGCTCGTCGCGCTGGACCATCAACCACATCGCCTCGACGTAGTCCCCCGCGAACCCCCAGTCCCGCCGCGCATCCAGGTTCCCCAGGAACACCTTCTCCTGCAGCCCCAACGCGATCCGCGTCGCCGCCCGCGTGATCTTCCGCGTCACGAACGTCTCACCCCGCCGCGGCGACTCGTGGTTGAACAAGATCCCGTTCGAGCAATGCATCCCGTAGGACTCGCGGTGGTTCACCGACTGCCAGAACCCGTACACCTTCGCACACCCGTACGGCGACCGCGGGTGGAACGGCGTCGACTCGGTCTGCGGCACCTCCGCCACCTTGCCGTACATCTCCGAGCTCGACGCCTGGTAGTACCGCGGGCAGTCCTCGCCCAGCTGACGACACGCCTCCAACAGCTTCAACGTCCCCAGCGCGTCGGCGTCCACGGTGTACACCGGGTTCTCGAAGGACACCCCGACGTGGGACTGCGCCCCCAGGTTGTAGACCTCGTGGGGCCGGACCTCCCACAACAACCGCGACAACGAGTTCGCGTCCGTCAGGTCCCCGTAGTGCAGGAACATGCGGGCGTCCTCGAGGTGCGGGTCCAGGTACAGGTGGTCGATCCGCTCGGTCCCGAACGTCGACCCCCGCCGCACCAGCCCGTGCACCTCATAGCCCTTGTCGAGCAGCAGCTCGGCCAGGTACGAGCCGTCCTGGCCCGTGATGCCGGTGATCAGCGCCCGCTTGCCGTCCACGTCCGCCACGTGCGCCGCCTCAGACGCCGGCGGCGGGGATGCGACGGCCGACGCTGGCGACCTGCAGGCCGGCGTCGAGCAGCGCAGTGGGGTCCCACACGTTGCGGGCGTCGACGACGACGGGGTACTCGAGCCACTCGACCAGCTGGGCGGGGGCGATGTCGGCGTACTCGGGCCACTCGGTGGCCACCACGACGGCGTGGGCGCCGCGGATCGCGTCCTCCGCGGACTTGCACAGCTGTACCTGGTCCTCGCCCCAGCGGCCCTGGACGTGTCCCAGGGCGACCGGGTCGTGCAGCCGGACCCGCGTGCCCTCGGCGACCAGCGCGTCGACGACCTCGAGCGCCGGCGCCTCGCGGATGTCGTCGGTGTGCGGCTTGAACGCCACCCCGAGGACCGCGACCTCCTTGTCACCGATGTTCCACAGCAGCCGGCGGAGCTGGCCGACGGGCCACTGCTTGGCGTCCCGGTTGATCCGCTCGGTCTCGCGCAGCAACCCGAAGTCGTAGCCGATCTCCGCGGCGATGTGGATGAACGCCTCGACGTCCTTCGGGAAGCACGACCCGCCGTAGCCCAGCCCGGCGTTGAGGAACGGCCGGCCGATCCGGACGTCGTGGCCCATCGCGTCGGCCACGGTGTGGACGTCCGCGCCGGTCATCTCACAGATCCGCGCCACCGCGTTGATAAAGCTGATCTTCGTCGCGAGGAACGCGTTCGACGCGTGCTTGATCAGCTCCGCGGTCTTCACGTCCGTCGCCACGTACGGGCAGTCGTGACCGGACAGCAGCGGCTCGTACAGCCGCCGCATGACCTCGTGGCCGCGCGCGGAGTCCGCCCCGACCACCACCCGGTCCGGGAACAGCGTGTCCTGCACCGCCGACCCCTCCCGCAGGAACTCCGGGTTCGACACCACCTCGTGACGCGAGGAGCCCCCGGCGCTCTGCGCCTGCAGCGCCAGGGCCTGGCGGATCCGCTCGCCGGTCTGCACCGGCACCGTCGACTTCTCCGCCACCACCGTCGGCGTCGTCGCGTGCGTCGCCACCATCGCCGCCGCCGCCTGCACGTAGGTCAGGTTCGGCGCCCCGTCGGCCTTCATCGGCGTCCCCACGCAGATGAACACCACATCGACGTCCGCCAGCGCCTCCGCCGGGTCGCCGGTCACCCGGATCCGCCCCTCGTCGATCCCGCGCAGCACCAGCTCCTCGAGGCCCGGCTCGTGGAACGGCACCGACCGGCCCCGCACCGACTCGACCTTCGCCGGGTCGTTGTCGAACCCGACGACGTCGTGCCCCCACTCGGCCATGCACGCGGCCGTGACCAGCCCGACGTGCCCGATGCCGATGACCGCAACCCTCATCTGTGACTCCCCGGTGGTCGAGTGACTGGTGGTCGAGGACCGGCGGTCAAGGCTAGACGCCGGACGCTCAGGGGGCCGGTGAGAAGGTGAGCTCGAAGTCGAGGTCGCGATCGACCTGCCACTCGACCCTGACCTCGGTCCCGTCGACCTCGAGCCCCTCCGGCACGGTCGCGAGCTCGTAGCCCTCCGGCACCTCGACGACGATCTCGAGCGTGGTGGGCCGGACCACCGGCTGGTGGTCGTAGTGGAGGCGGTAGACCCGGTCCTCCCCCTCCTGCGTCCACGCGTCGGGGGTGGTCCGGGTCCAGATCAGCTCCCGCGACTGGCCGGCGGGCAGCTGCATCCAGGTCGAGCTGACCCCGAAGCCGAGCTCGGTGCCCGCCTCGGTCTCGAGGTCCCGTGCGCCGTCGTCGGGGCGCTCGTGGATCGCACAGCCCGGCGCGCAGTAGACGCTGACCAGGCTGAGGGCCTCCCCGAACTCGAAGGGCGTGTTCTCCGGCCCGAAGCCGATCATGTACGGCGGTTCGCCGCTGGTCGGGGCGGTGTTGGTGAACCCGGCTGACAGGATGCTGGCCGCGGTGCCGTCCGGACCCAGCGCCACCTCGTAGCGCAGGTGCCGCTCGAGCCAGTACTCGACCTTGTAGTTGACCCCGGAGTTCAGGAACACGGCGAGCAGGTCACCGGCGGCTGCGTCCCCCAGCTCGGCGACGACGTCGAGGGCGGCGAGGACCTCCTGCTCCTCCGGGTGGGCGGAGTGGACGCGGATGCTCTCGCGGCCGATCATCTCGCCCAGCGCGCCGACCAGGTCGGCGGGCGGTGAGTCGGGGCTGGCGAGGAACCCCTGGAGCGCCGCGGTCGCGACCTGCCCGATCAGGCGCTTCCGCTCGTCGGGGTCGGTGACGGTCACGTAGGCGTCGTGGGTCACGAACTCGACGACGTCGTCGGCGGTCAGGGTGCCGTAGCTGCCGAGCTCGACCGGTCCCGACAGCTCGAGCAGCGAGCGGAACGCGAACGGGTCGACCAGGATGACCCCGTCGACGGGCTCGTCGAACTGGGCCTCGTGGTAGGCCTCGATGGCGGTGGCCGCCGAGGGGAAGTCGGGGGTCATGTTCAGGTTGAGGAAGAAGCCGCTGCCCCCGTCGCGGCCATAGCGCTCCTCGAGGGACTCATCCGGCCACGGCAGCCGGCCCGCGGGGATCGTGGGGAGGTCCTCGGTGATGACGACCTCGCCGAAGGACAGCTCGCCCTCGACGGCCTGCATGACCGTGTAGGCGCCCAGGAAGCCGCCGCTGCCGCGGGACTCGGTCGGGTTGGCGGCGGCGACCACGTAGCGCCGGGGTCCGTCGGCGCCGAACATCGCCGGGATCACGTCGGTCAGGTCGATGGCCGTGGCGATCTGGTCGGCGGCGTCCGCGACCTCCCGGACGAACGTGTCGCGGGCGTCCACGATGCTCGGGTGCAGCCCCTCGGGCGCGATGGCGGCGACGTCGTCGAGGGCCGCGGCGATGCGCTCGCGGGCGTCGACCAGGGTGCGGCCGAGGTCCGCGATGGCGTCCACGGGCACCCGGCCGTCGACGGGCGTCAGCGCGCCGGAGCCGCCGCCGTCGACGTCGACGGCGTCGGTGACCTGCACGCCCGCAGCCGTCACCGACTCGGCGGCCGCGGCCACCCGCTCGACCGCGTCGAGGTCGTCCCCCAGGCCCGGGACCCAGCGGGCAGGGAGCACGAGCGGGCTCGAGACGCGGCTCTCCACCGACGCGAAGGTGTCCTGGGCCACGCGGAGGCGGCGGGCGGCCTCTGACAGCTCGCCCTCGTCGATGGCGGTGAACACCCCGGCGAGCTCGTCCCGCGCGGCGGTCAGGTCGTCGCGCACGGAGGTGAGCTGCAGCCACGCGAGGACGCCCCACACGGCCAGGACCACGATCGCGGCCGCGAGGACCGCGAGGGCGATCCGCGGTCCCCGACCGAGTCGGGGTCCGGCGCGGCGGGGCGCCTCGTCCTCGCGGGCCTCGGCGCGGCGGGCGGCCCGCCGCGCCGCCCGGGGGCGTCGGGGCTCGGCGGGCTCCCCACCCGAGACCGCCTCGAGGTCGACGACCTCGAGGTCGCCGTGTGGGTCGCGCTCACCCATCGCCCGCTGCCGCCTCCATGGCCGCCCACGGTCCCGCCCGG